>DASSJP010000031.1:0-4528 GCA_035691165.1 Rubrobacter sp. | reverse complement strand
ACCGCGCAGACAGTCTCGTTCGATGGACAGAGGGATCGGCTCCAGGGATACATCGCCCGTCCCGAAGGAGATGGCCCTTTCCCCGGCGTCGTCATCATTCACGAGGCTTTCGGCCTGAACGAGAACATGAAGGACATCGCTCGTCGCTTCGCGGACGAAAACTACGTCTCATTCGCCGTTGACCTCTTCGCTGGACGCAATCGCGCCTTGTGCATGGCCAGATTCATCGGCGGTATGCTCCGCGGAACTCCCGAACGCTTCGGTATCGGCGACCTGAAAGCAGCCCTTGGCGTCCTGGCCGAGCAACCCTCCGTGGACGGGGAACGCCTCGGGGCGATCGGTTTCTGCCTTGGCGGAGGCTTCGCTATAGCATGGGCCTGCACCGACAACCGGCTGAAAGCGATCGCCCCGTTCTACGGCGTGAACCCGCGCCCGCTCTCCGCCGTCTCCCGCTCTTGTCCAGTGGTCGGCTCCTACCCAGAGAAGGACTTCACAGCGAGGTCGGGGCGCAACCTCGACGCGGAGCTGGAGCGCCAGGGCGTCCCGCGGGATTTCAAAGTGTATGAGGGGGCGAGGCACTCCTTCTTCAATGATCGGGGCAGGAGCTACGATCCAGGCTCCTCCGAGGACGCCTGGCGGAGGACACTGGCTTTCTTCGAGGAACACGTCTCAGGAAGGGCACAGAAACGCCCGTAGCCAGACCTGTAACTCCCTTTTTACTCGCCAGGAAGACTTGTGGAGACTAACTTTGTCGGTTCTACGTTCCGCTTTCTCATCGCGAGTGAACTCTCTCACAATCTTTTCAGATGCAAAGATTGAAACTGCAAAGATCGGACGTACACTCGTCTGGTCACATAGTTTCAAGAGGACAGAAGATGGTAGAGGAGAAGAATCGAGAAGAGATCCTGCGGGGTGTTCACCCTGTATTACCTTCGCTTGCGCTGGCGTTCAAGCGGATGGTGGCAACGATAGAGAGGGAGTCTGGGGTCGGGGGCATGAAGTGGTTCTTGCTCACGGTGCTTGGCCGCAGGGACGGCTTGAGCCAGGGCGAGTTCACGCAGGAGTATGAGATGGACCCTTCGCGGGTCACCCGCACGGCGCAGTCGCTGGAGGGTGACGGGCTCATCCGTAGGGAGCGTGACCCTGAGGACAACCGTGTGATGAGGATGTACCTGACGGATGAGGGGTTAGAGGTTCTGCGGGGACTACCTGAGATCAACGACCAGCTCCGGAGCAGGGTTCACAGCGTGTTGAGTGAGGAAGAGTTCGAGGAGCTACGGCGGATGCTCGGGCTTCTCGCAGAGGCGATGAAATCGTAGGCCGGAGGCTTTCCGGGATGTCGAAACTATTATCAGAGGGAGGGCGGAGATGAGCACGAACTTTTCTCGGGCGGAGCCTCAAGTAGAGCAATCGGGGCGGCGGGAGACCGTACTCGCGGTGGCTGGGCTCATGCTCGCGCTCTTTCTCGTGGCGCTGGATCAGACCGTGGTTGGGACGGCGTTGCCCAAGATAATCGCCGACCTCAACGGGTTCGAGCACTACGCCTGGGTCACGACGGCGTATTTGCTGGCTTCTACGTCCATGATCCCGGTCATAGGAAAGCTCGGCGATATATATGGCAGGAAGTGGTTCATCATCGCGGGGGTTGCGATCTTCCTGGCCGCAAGCGCGCTTTGTGGGGCTGCGTGGGGGATGACCGAGCTTATACTCTTCAGGGGTTTGCAGGGGCTAGGGGCAGGCATGATCTTCTCCAACATCTTCACATCGGTCGCTGACATATTTCCGGACCCGGCGCGCAGGGCCAAGTACCAGGGCGTCTTCTTCAGCGTCTTCGCGCTCACCAGCGTCATAGGTCCGACGATGGGGGGTTGGATCACGGACAACCTCTCCTGGCGGTGGGTCTTCTACATCAATCTGCCGCTGGGTGTCTTTTCACTGTTCGCCTTGCCCATCGTGCTCCACCAGGGCGCCAGGCGCTACGGGGTCAAGATAGACTACCTCGGTGCCGCCACCATAACGGCTTCCGTCGTCTCGCTTCTGCTCTCGCTCTCGTGGGTAGGTGAGGGATACGACTGGGACGCCACACGGGTCGTCATCGGGTTCGTGGCCGCGGGGATCCTGCTCGCCGCATTCATACCCGTGGAACTCAGGGCGCCAGAGCCCGTCATACCGCTCTCGCTGTTCAAGAGCAGGGTCTTCGGTTCGGCCGCGCTGCTCATGTTCATGGTCGGCATCGGGATGTTCGGGATCATCCTGTACACCCCGCTCTTCGTGCAGGGTGTACTCGGCAAGACCGCCACGGGATCCGGCACCGTGCTCACGCCGCTCGTTCTCAGCATGACGGCAATGGGTGTCATCTGCGGCCAGATCATAGCCCGCGTAAAGCGCATCAAACCCTTCATGATCTTCGGGGCGATAGTGATGACCATCGGGATCTACCTTCTGACGACGCTGGACGTTGACTCCACCCAGAGGACCGTCGCCCTCTACCTCATGGTCACCGGCCTCGGCCTCGGGCCGCTCATGCCTTCTGCGACCCTCGCCGTCCAGAGCACGGTCGAGAAGAGGCTACTCGGTGTGGCTACTTCGGCCACGCAGTTCATCCGGTCCGTGGGATCTACGGTTGGCACCGCGGTCATAGGCTCGCTCGTGACCTCAGGTTACGCCGACTACCTGAAGGACAACGCCCCGCCGCAGGCTCCGGATCCTCTCATAGATGCTCTCAAAGACCCGAACGCCCTGGTGAGCGACCAGGCCCGCAACGCCCTGGATCGCGTCGCCTCCGCCTTCCCCGGTGGGGAGCAGCTCGTCAACCAGATCCTCCAGGTCGCCCGCGAAGGCCTCTCCGACTCCATCCACGATGGCTTCGTGTTTACCCTCGTCGCGGTCTCTTTTGCCATCGTCGCCGCCCTCTTGATGAAGAACATCCATCTGGGCGAGCAGGGACAGGAGGCCGCTCCGGCTGCCGCTCCGAAACTCAGGCAGGACAGGCTGGTGACGGGGATCGCCCTGGAGTATCTCGCAAGGCGCATCGAGGGCGCAAACGGCGACTCTCGGAACCTGATCTCCGCGGCCTCCAAGCTCGTGCCTGACACGGCGGGCTCCGAGAGAGAGCGCGCCCAGCTCGCGGTGGACCGGGTCTTGCGGCCTATGGCGCTGGAGGCCTTGAACGCGAGCTTCGAGCGCAACGGCGAGAACGGTTTCTCGGGAAACGGCGTCGCCCCTGACGGGAAACGTCCTGTCGAGGAGCGTGTCCACCCCGGGAGCGTGTAGGAAGGTAGGAACGGCGATCGGGAGGTCGCCGGGTTTAGAGGAGACGATGACGGTCGGGCGTGCCAACTCCGCGAACTACAGGAAGTGGTTCGTGATCCCTGCGGTTAAGTATCGCCTTTCGCTTCTGACCTACCTAGCAGGCCCGACAAGGAAGGCGGAAAGGAGAAAGCAAAAGTGGCCAAGTACGTTATAGGGGCGACCGGTGCGTTGCTCGGGGCTCTGGTCGGAGGGTGGCTGATGCTCGCTCCCTTCGCCCTCGCTTACCAGGGTTCGGGAGCGGACTGGGCCGACCCGACCTATGTGGACTTCTGGACCGGGCTCCCGCTCGCGGTCATCTCAATTCTAGGGTTGATCCTGTACATCTCCGGTCTCGTCGAGGAGTTGCGCAGGCGCGGCATCATGCGCCGTCCGTACGCCGCCGGTCAGAGCGCTTCGCCGGGCGACGCCGCAGGCACCGAGAACAACATTGAGCAGGTCCTGTTGCCGCTGGTAACGGCGATGCTCAAGGACATGCAGGAGCGTGACAGGGCCAATCAAGGGACGCCCAACAACGTTCAACAAACGCGCAGTGCTGAAGACAGGGGGAGCAGGTAATGGCGCCGCAGGCAAGGGTTGGCTTGATCACAACCATCATCGGATTCTTCACGGGGATCTGGCTCTTCCTCGCCCCGTTCGTCATCGAGTACCAGAAGGTCGGACAGGACTGGATCGAAGCCACCAGGAACGACCTCTGGACCGGGGGAACCCTTATCGTCATATCGGCCCTGTCACTGATACTCTTCGTCGCCTTCGCCCTGCGAGACGCGGCCAATGCCGTGGAACGCAAGAACGCCACCCTGACGGAAGAAAAGTAGAAACGCATCCAGGCCCAAACTGCGAACTCTAGTAAATCTGCCTGTAGAACTAGATTCGCTTTTTGGTAAACTCGCTCCCGGAGAGGTGTCCGAGTTGGCCGAAGGAGCGCGATTGGAAATCGCGTAGGCGGTGTTAAGCCGTCTCGAGGGTTCGAATCCCTCCCTCTCCGCTCTTTCCTTCTGTTCGCAGGTAAATCATGGCAGTCGACAAAGCGGAACGAGCGGAGTGTCGAACTATCCCAGATCTTGTTTACTGCAACCGGTAGCCTAACGCTTCGGCCATTGTTTTCGCCAGGTTGCCACGGGTACGGTGGAGTGACCCAGGATGTCCTGCACCTGGTTCCTAGCGTCTCTTAAATAAGAACGGACGTCGATAATCGTCCCGGCGAAATTGAGGTCTT
>DASSJP010000030.1:0-3686 GCA_035691165.1 Rubrobacter sp. | reverse complement strand
GCCGGGAAGCTCGGTTACGGGCCGCGAACGAAGGTCGGTAAGGGTCGTCCGCTGCGCGAACGTCGCCGTGTCGCCCCAGCTAGAGGTGGGCCACGCCATAGGCTCCCAGGCCGACGTGGGACCCGACGACCCCCCCGATCTCGGCGACGAGCTTCTCCTCGACCCCGAGTTGCTCGGCGAGTTCGGAGAGGAGCTCGGGGGCGGCGATGTGCCCGAAGTAGAGAGGCCTGCCCGCCTCCACTGCCGGCCTGACTTCTTCGACGATGGCGGCCATCTGCCGCCTGCGTCCGCGGGTGCGTTTGAAAGGCACGACCTCGCCGTCGGAGATCTTCAGCACGGGCCTCACGTCCAGCGCCGTGCCGACGAGTCGCTGTGCCCTTCCGATGCGACCGCTCTTCGCCAGGTACTCCAGCGTACCTACGGCAAAGAGGACGTTCGCCCCTCCGATTGCCCTCTCAGCCGCGCGCCTGACCTCGTCGAAATCCCCCCCCTCGTCGATACAGCGGAGGACTTCGAGCAGGATCAGACCAGACCCCATCTCGGCGCTCCTGGTGTCGAGCACGTGTACGGGACGGTCAACCATCCCGGCCGCCTGCGACGCAGAGTCGTATGTGCCGCTGAATTTGCTAGAGAGGGTGAGCACAAGGATGTCGTCGTAGTCGGAGAGAGCCTCGTAGGTCTCGACGAAAGCCCCAACCGAAGGTTGGGCCGTGGTCGGGAAGTCGTCCGAGTCGCGCAGCCGCTCGTAGAACTCCTCGTTGGACATATCTACCTTGTCCGTATAGGTCTCGTCGGCCCCGAAGTGGAACGTCAGGGGGACCATCCTCACGTCGGGCCGCTCCAGGACACCGGGGGCGAGGCTCGTTGTCGAGTCGATTACTACGGCCGTGGTCACTCTGCCACCATCTGCAGCGGATAGAGCGGTTGCCCGCCGTCCCTGACCTCGACCTCGACCGCATCGTCGAGGTCGCTGATGCCATCCACGATGTTATCTAGCTCCTCCCCTGAGAGGTCTTCGCCCTTCAGGAGTGTCAGGAGGTCGGCGCCTTCGCCAACGATCTTCCTCGCGAGCACGAGCGCGGCTTCCTCGATGCTCTCCTCGACGGCTATGAGCTCGCCGCCGAGGAACCCGATATACGACCCCTCAGGCACCTCTCGGTCTCCGATGCGGGCATCCCTCACCGAACGCGTAACCTCCGCGGTGCGCAGGGATTCAGAGATCTCAACCATCTCCTCGACGACCTCGTCGGGCTCGCCGTCTGCGTCGTAACCAACGATCACAGCCAGGCCCGCAGCGATGCTCGTCGTCGGCACGACGTGCGTCTGCGCCTCCACAAGCTCGCCGACCTGCTCGGCTGTCGGCACGATGTTCTTGTTGTTGGGGAGAATCACGACGGCCGGGGCCCCGGTCTTCTCGACCGCCCTGGCGAGGTCGGCGGCGCTAGGATTTTCGCCCTGTCCGCCCTCGATCACGACCGCGCCCATCTGCTCGAAGAGGGCGCGATTCCCCTCTCCCCGACTCGCCGCCACGACGCCCAGCCTCGCAGCCGGCCTTTCGTCGCGCGAGCGTACCTGGGCCTCCATGTCATCCACCTTCACGCCGGCCAGGCGGCCGAAGGTACCCGCGTACGAGAGCGCCGCGCCGGGGTCCTGGGTGTGCAGGTGGACCTTGACCACGTCGTCGTCGTCAACAACGAGGACGCTTCGGCCCGAGGCGTAGATGTGCTCCTGGAACTCTTCAGCATCGCCGTCGAAGCCGTCCACGAGAAACTCGGTGCAATAGCCCCAGGCCTCTTCCTGGGCGTGGATCGCTTCGAGGTCGGGCATCCCATCGTCGTCCTCTTCGGGGACTTCGATCTCCTCCCCCGTGACGCAGGCGTAGAGGCCGTCGAGGATCACTGCCACCCCCAATCCTCCGGCATCAACGACCCCGGCCTCGCGCAACACATCTAGCAACTCGGGGGTCCGGCGAACAGAATCGTGGGCCGCCCGCCTCGCCACCCCGACAACGGATGCCAGGTCAGCGTCCCCTTCATCGATGGCCCCTTGCGCCGCCTCGGCCGCATCCTTCATAACGGTGAGCATCGTGCCTTCGACGGGTTCCCTGACCGATGAGTAGGCCCGCGCGCGCGCACCGTCGAGCCCCGCGGCGAAGGCTTCTGCGTCCAGGGAAGCCGTTTTGGCGAGAACCTCGCAGGCGCCCCGGATCATCTGCGAGAGAATGACGCCTGAGTTTCCCCTCGCGCCCATAAGGGCGGCCCTGGCTCCGGCCCTGCTCGCTTCTTCCGGGCTGGCGTAGGTCTTGCCGGAAGTTTCGTTCAGCGCGGATTCAAGGGTGAGCAGCATGTTCGTGCCCGTGTCGCCGTCGGGAACGGGGTAGACGTTGAGAGCGTTGATCCTGGCGACCTGGGCCTTTACGGCCGCGTGCGCCGCGGCAACCATGTAGGCCACCTCTATCGACACCGCAAAATACCTTTCATTTCTCCTCTCGTGGGTCTCCCGGCAGACCACCCTACGAGCAGGCCGCTCCCCGCCCTAGGCTAATCCTAACAATCTGGTAAAATCATCGCTCGGCGTCCGGAGACGGCTTGCGAATCGCGTTTTCCGGGGTCCCCAAATTCGATCGGTATCCTAGCACAGGAGAAGTTTCATGGCGAAAGTCTGCTATTCGTGCGGCAAGAAACCAGACTTCGGCAACGCGCGCAGCCACTCGCTGAGGGCGACGCGCCGGCGCCGGAACCCGAACCTGCAGAAGGTCCGCATCCAGGAAGGACCGGCTACGAGGCGCGCCTGGGTCTGTACCTCCTGCCTCAAGGGGTTCAAGGTGCAGAAGGCCTCCGTGGGAGCACCCTCCCCAACAGCTCTCTAGCCGCTCCGCTCGCTGAGCGAGGCGTTCTCGGGCGAGCGAACCTGCGGCATCAGGTCAGCCATCTCCATCGCCGAGACCGCCGCCTCGTAGCCCTTGTTGCCCATCTTCGTGCCGGCGCGCTCTATCGCCTGTTCGATGGTCTCCGTCGTGATGACGCCGAAGATAACAGGCACTCCCGTCTCGAGCGCCACGGACGAGATGCCGTTCGCGGCACCCCCAGCGACGTACTCGAAGTGGGCCGTGGCGCCCCGGATCACCGCCCCGAGGCAGATGATCGCGTCGTATCGTCCCGATAGCGCCATTTCCCTGGCGACGACAGGTATCTCATAGGAACCGGGCACCCACGCGACGTCCACTGCCCCAGCGTCGCCACCGTGGCGCCGGATCGCCCCGAGCGCCCCTTCGAGCAACGCCTTCACGATGAAGTCGTTGAATCGAGAGGCGACTATCCCGAAGGACCTTCCCTCTGCCGAAATGTTCCCCTCGATATGGTTAGCTCGTTCCTCCACCTCTCCCCCTAGAACTTCTCGAAGACGTGGTTGAGCTTCTCGCGCTTCGTCTTCAGATAGCGCTCGTTGTGCCCGTTCGGCTCCATCTCGATCGGGACGCGCTCGGTGATCTCAAGCCCGAATCCACGTAACCCAACAACCTTGGTCAGGTTGTTGGTCAACAGACGTATGCGCTTGAGGTCGAGGTCTTTGAGGATCTGGGCTCCTATCCCGTAATCCCTCAGGTCCGGTGCGAGCCCGAGCTTCTGGTTGGCCTCGACCGTGTCCATCCCCTCGTCCTGGAGGTGGTACGCCTTCATCTTGTTGAG
>DASSJP010000029.1:0-4077 GCA_035691165.1 Rubrobacter sp. | reverse complement strand
GATTCGTGTCGAAGAACTCCTCGTCTATGCTGAAGCCCGTGATCCTCACGGGCACAACGCGCTTGGGACCCCACACGAAGAGGGTGAGTGGGGCTTCCGGCGCGATGACTTCGATCACCCCGAACTCGGCGAGCACCTCGTTGAGGATCATGCGCGCTGATTTCGGGTAGAGCAGCATCTCCAGGGACGAGAGCGCAGGATAGATGCCCATCGTCTCAGCGATCGTCTCGCCTTCCTCTAGCTGGTCCGCCGCGTCTATCTTGATCTCAGCGCTTATGGTCTCGTTCGGCGGACCCTTGAGCCGCAGCACCTCGTTCCTGTTGGGGACGCCGCCTGGAACCTGGGGTCGCCCGGGAACCTGCACGGACCGGCTTAGTTTCTCAGGGTTGTACTGGAACAAGATCAAACTCGCCAGCGGGTTGAATAGGTCAACCCCGATGATCGCGCCTTTTAGTAGTCTCGGTGAGCCTGGGAACGCGCTCATGGGCTACGTACTCTCCTCTTTGCCACTCATCGGAAATCTCCTCGTGTCGTTTGCCCTCTCGTTCATCACAGCCTACGGGTAGGCCCCGCCGGCGAGCAGGGCGACGCATGGGTCGGCTGACGCCTTGAGCGCGGGGACGGTGGGTTCTTGGGTGTGCGGGGTCACGGTCGTCGGGGTTCCTGGAGGCGGGACCTGCGCGCCCGCCGGGAACCCTGCTATGAGAAGCTCGACCCGCCGCCAGTTGTCCGCGACCGCGTCGAGCGGCGGGAGGGGCGGCTGCGTGTCGCCCAACCCTTCTACACGGGTGAACCGCGGCACGCCCACGAGGCCGAACTTATCGATCGTCGGCGAAACGCCGTTTGATACGAGATTCACCTTCGCCTTGTCGGCGCGCTGCTGGCTCACCTTCTCTTTATCCGAGGTCGTCCCGACGCTGTCGCTGTGCCCGAGCACATCGACCCAGCTGTTGTTCTTTTTGATATACGAGGCGGCGAATTTGAGCTTGTTCTGCTCGACGACAGGAAGGCTCGAGACCTCGGTGCCGTTGAACGGGTACGGGCTCACCGTGATCCGATCTACGGACTCGCCCCGGTGCGTCCCCGATGCGGCCAGGCCGCGCAGGTTGGCGGCAGGCACCCCCTGCTCGGCGGAGATACGGTTCTCCAACCTCACGGTGGGGTCGTGGACGTCCGTCGTCGTACGGTCCTGCGCGGAAGGATGCCCGGATATTTCTATCAACGCGGCGTGTCCGCAGAGCTCGTGCCCGGCCGCAGGGACCGCTCCCTGAATGGCGACCGCGCCCGCGGACGTGAACGACCCGAACTCGACCGGCGTGTTTGTCGGGGAGAGTACGACCTGCCTGCTTCCCGAGAGGGTGTGAGGACCGACGACCTGGCTGACCTCGATCGTCCAGGTGTTCGACGAGTCCGTCAGCACGGCGAGGCAGCAACACCCCGTCGGCCTGCTCCCCGCGGCCAGCGCCGGGCGGTCAGGGCTTGCCAGCGTCTTCGTCACGACATCGCCCGCCGCGTCAACCTCGAAGGCGTCGCACAGGCCCTGGATGAGGGTGTCCATCATCGTGAAGCGCTGCTTTGATGTGAGCTTCGCCGCGGGGTCTGTAGCCGGCGCGATGGTGGGCCCAGGGTGGGAGCCATTTACCTTCAGCTTCCTCTGTACCAGCCGTCCCGTCGTTCGCTGCTGGACGTAATGGGTCAGCTCGTGCGCCAGGAGGTGCCGTCCAGCGCCCGTCGAAGGCTCGTAGCGTCCTGCTCCGAACACGATGTGGCGGCCGAAGGTGAACGCTTCCGCGCCCAGCGCACGCGCGGACTCAGCCGCCCTCGCGTCGGTGTGCACCCTGACCTGGCCGAAGTCGTATCCAGGTGCTGACCCCGGTGCGGTGTCGAGTACCTCATCGGCGATACGGTCTGCCTCCCGCTCCGATTCGTCTTTCGGGTGGCTGACGTCCGGAACAGAGCCTCTGAGCGCCTGTGCTGCGTTGCGCACCCTGACCTGGCCGAAGTCGTGACCGAACCTCGGCTCCATGAAAGCACGGGTGGTCGCGTCGAGCGGACTGCCGGGTGAGCCGAGCACCTCGTGTACGACGGGTGGAGTGGTAGCCGGTGCGGCACCCGACGCTGCCCGGCGCTGGAGGCCGAGGCTTTTGTTACGATCGTCCCTCGGCCCAGACGTACCGCCGCAGGCGCACTTGCGTTGCAGGAGACCGGTGGGCGCGGGGATAGAGGACGGCATCCGCGCCGGCTTCATCGGGGTCACTGTGGTTTGCGCTGCCACCCTCATCTGAATCCTCGATCACCGTCCGTGTTCGATGTGCTGGCACTGTTCATGCTTCATTTCCCGTGTACTATTCGCTGGACCGACCCCGACTCATCATCGACGTGAACCGTAAAGAAATCTCCCGGTCGTGGTTTGTCTTCGCTCTTGCGTCGGAAGTGGATCTCCCACCGAACGTCTTTTCTCTCTGCCTCGATGTCGTATCGACGGGTGTCGTAGCCTTCCCGGCGCGCGGAGTCGGCGGCCAGCTCGACAGCTTCCGTCTCATTCAACTGGAGTCCTCCTTCCTAGAAGAAAAGTCCGGCGATTCCTCCGACCAACGCACCTATGCCCGCGCCGATCGCCGCCCCGATCGGTCCTCCTGCCAGGGCCCCGATGCCGGCTCCGGCCAGCGCTCCTCCGCCCGCGCCGAGAGCAACCTTCGCACCTCTGGAGAGAGAAGGACACCAGTTGGCTTTCTGCTCTCTGGTCAGCTTGATGTAGTCGTCAACGGTTGTTTCGCACCCTGCTGGCTTGGGCAACGCTTCGGCGCAGGCGAGGTCCGCGGTGTGGGCCTTGCACTCGCTCGCCTTAAGAAAAGCACTGTACTCGGAGGCCGTCATGAGGGGGTTGTCTGGTGGATCGCCCTTGGGAAGATACCCTCTGGGCTGCCCCTGACAACCGGTCGGCCACTTGGCCTGCCAGTCGGCCATATGGGAGCCTTCGTGCGCCGTCACGCAGCTCTTGGTGCCGCACGCGGCCCCCGACCAGCCTCCGTAGGTGATCTCATAACCACCAGAGCCATCGCATTGAATGGACGCGCTGCCTTGCCTGGGAGAAGGTTTTATCTGGTCCCTATCTTCGGATTCTGCGCCCAGGGATTTCGCCGGCTTGCCGGTCCTGGCATGGTGATCATGCACCGAGACCCTGCCGAAGTCATGCCCTGTACGCGACGACGTCGTAAATCCCTTCGACGGGACGCCGCGCGTCGCTGCAGGGTCGCGCCCGGACCTGTGAGGGGCGGCCAGCCGCTTCCTGCGGCACTCGGCGCATTCGCCCGTCGGCCCCGGGGTGCCGCCGCAGGCGCATCTGCGTTGCAGGAAATTGGAGGGTGCTGGGATAAAGTTGTGCAGGGGTGTCGTCTGCGGCCTGAGTTCCATCAGCTGGTTCATCACTTCATCCCTTCGTAGAGAGAGCGGGCCACCCTCGCGCCGACCGCGTGTGCCCCGAGCCCGGGATTCATCCGGAACGCTCCTGCGTCCAGGCGTGGTATTTCCCCACCACGAGCCAGCGACGGCGGCACGCCATGCTCGCTGAAGAGGAGCGAGAGCTCGTGTTCCACGGCGCCGCCGATGCGGTGGCGGTAGCCGGGCGGGAAGCCGTGCAGCACGAGCTCCTCTATGTGCAACTCGACGTTCACGTCCAGCCTCCGATCTCCAATTCGGTCAACGGCTTCTCGAGCTTGGCGTACTCGGTGTATGCGGCGCGCAGGAGATGTGCCATGCGCACGGGCTCTCCCTCGTCAGCCGCGAGGAACGCTGATTGCAGCGCGATGTTGCGTATGTTTCCGCCGGCGACGTTCAGCCTCGCCAATTTGTTCACGTCCAGCCCCTCGGTCGGGGTATCGGCGGGGAAGATGCGCTCCCAGATCCTGGCCCGCTGGGAGGCGTCGGGGAAGGGGAAGCGCACGACGAACCTGAGGCGCCTGAGGAACGCGGAGTCGAGTTCTCCCTTCATGTTGGTGGTGAGGATGGCAAGACCCCTGTACGACTCCATGCGCTGCAGCAGGTAGCTGACCTCGATGTTGGCGTAGCGGTCGTGGC
>DASSJP010000028.1:0-5014 GCA_035691165.1 Rubrobacter sp. | reverse complement strand
GACGAGCGCGCCGTCATGCCCGGGCGCACTACCCGGACGGACAAGTAAGGGCGCTCTTCTGGCCGACAGGGAGACACCCTCAGGCGCGGGGGCGCTCCGACGGGCGCTCGCCTATCTGCGCTCTTACCGGCGGGAGAGCATCGGCGCGGTCGTGTCGCTGCTCATGGTTTCCGGGGCGAACCTGGCGACGCCTGTCCTCATCGGGCGCGCCATCGACGACGGCATCGGTCCGCGCCGGCTCGAGGTGATCTTCCTCATTGTCGGGGGACTCATCGCGCTCGCGCTCGCGCGGGGTCTTTTCACCTTCTTGCAGGGGTATCTTGCCGAGAGGGCTTCGCAAGGTGTCGCATACGACCTGCGCGACGCGCTCTTCGAGAGGATAGAGCGTCTCTCATTCTCCTACTACGACAGGGTCCAAACGGGCCAGCTCGTCACCCGCCTTACCAGCGACGTGGAGCAGATCCGCGCTTTCGCAGGCGCAGGCGTCGTCCAGCTCGCCAACGCCGTAGTCATGCTCATGGGAGCGACGGCCCTGCTCCTCTACCTCGACTGGCAGCTCGCCCTGGTCGCACTCGCCATAGTGCCGGTCATCGCCCTGCTGCTCGTGCGGTTTATCGGGCAGATCAGGCCGCTCTTCAGGGAGGTCCAGCAGACGCTCGGGCGGCTGAACACCGTGCTGCAGGAGGACCTCTCAGGGGTGCGTGTGATCCGGGCCTTCGCACGCGAGGATTACGAGACGGCCCGCTATAGATCGGTGAACGACGAGCTACTGGAGAAGAACCTCACCACCGTGCGGGTCTTCTCGAACAACTTCCCATTCGTTTTTCTCTTCGCCAACCTCGGGACGCTCGCGATCATCTGGTTCGGAGGCTGGCAGGTGATAGGCGGCAGGCTCTCCGTCGGAGAGCTCGTCGCCTTCAATACCTTGCTCGGCTTTATGCTCTTCCCGATCCTGACTATAGGTTTTCTCTCGGCGAGCATCTCACGCGCAGGGGCGTCCTCGCAACGGGTCTTCGACGTCCTCGACGCCCCGCTCGACGTGACGGACAAACCCGGCGCCTCTCCCCTGCCCCCCGTCTCATGCCGGGTCGATTTCGACGACGTCTACTTCCGCTACCCAGGCAGCGAACGCGACATCCTCGACGGCGTATCGTTTACGGCAGAGCCTGGTCAGACGGTCGCCATCCTCGGAACGACGGGCTCGGGCAAGTCCACTCTCGTCAACCTGATCCCACGCTTCTACGACGCGACGGGCGGAGCCGTCAGGCTGGATGGCCACGACGTGCGCGACGTGACGCTCTCGTCGCTGCGGTCCCAGATCGGCATAGTCCTTCAGGAGACGCGCCTCTTCTCCGGCACCGTGCGCGACAACGTCGCCTTCGGCAGGCCAGGCGCGACGGACGAAGAGGTCGTGGAGGCTGCGAAAGCAGCCCAGGCGCACGAGTTCATCTTGGGGCTCTCCGAAAGCTACGACACCGTCATCGGCGAGCGGGGCATCGGGCTCTCGGGCGGCCAGCGGCAGAGGATCGCCATAGCACGTGCGCTCCTTGTTGACCCGCGCCTGCTCATCCTGGACGACAGCACATCGGCTGTGGATGCAGAGACGGAGGCGGCCATTCAGGAGACATTGGACCGGCTCATGCGCGAAAAGCACAGGACGGTCTTCGTCATCGCCCAGAGGGTCTCGACCGTGCGGGACGCAGACCTGATCCTGGTTCTCGACGGGGGCCGCATCGCCGCCCGCGGAACCCACCAGGAACTCCTGCGCGAGAGCGAACTGTACAACGAGATCCTCGGCTCCCAACTGCTCTCCCCCTCCGAGACCGCGGCATGAAAGAGCTGATCTCAAACCGTCAGTGCGATCGAAGGAAGGAGTGCACGTGAAGATAGGAATAATCGGCGCCGGCCGCATCGGGGCGAACGCGGCAAGGCTCTTCGCGAGGGCGGGCCACGAGGTGGTGATCAGCAACTCCCGCGGACCCGAGACGCTCTCGGGAATAGTCGAGGAGATCGGCAACGACACGCGGGCTGTGACCATCGAGGAGGCCGCAGACTTCGGAGACGTCGTGCTCGAAGCGATCCCGTTCGGGCGCTACGAGGAGTTGCCCGCAGACCATCTCGCGGACAAGATCGTGATAGATGCCTCAAACTACTATCCGCGGCGCGACGGCGGGATCGATCTCGGCGGACTCACGTCCACGGAGGCCGTGGCCCGTCATCTTCCTGACTCTCGCGTCGTCAAGGCGTTCAACACCATGTACTACGAGAGGCTGGCGAACGAGGGCAGACCAGGCTTCCAATTGGAGAAACGGCAGGTCCTCTTCGTGGCCGGCGACGACGAGGAGGCGAAGGGGATCGTCTCGCGCCTGATCGAGGAGATCGGCTTCGCTCCCGTTGACACGGGCTCGCTGAAGGACAGTTATCTGCAGGAACCCGGATCATCTGTCTACAACAATCCCATGACGCCCGAACGTGCACACGAGATGCTCGCCGGCAGCCGAGAGGAGAGAAGATGAGCGAAAGCTGCACCCCACGGGACTACATCTCCTTCCTCCGCGGTCTGCGCGCCATCCGGTCATTCCGTCCCGACCCTGTGCCGCAGGAAGTAGTGGACGACATACTGGAAGTGGTCCGCTGGTCAGGGAGTGCAGGAAACAGGCAGCCGTGGGAGATCGTAATGATTAGGGAGCGGGACACGCTGCGCTCACTCGCCTCGGTCGAGGGCTACGCCGACCACCTGGCCGGGGCGCCGCTCGGAATGGTGCTCGTCATGGCGGGCGAGCGGGCCCAGCAGGAGACCTACGACGAGGGGCGGCTGGCCGAGCGGATCATGCTCGCAGCCCGCGCGCACGGAGTCGGTTCCAGTGTCGGCTGGATCGTCGGCTCGGGCAGGGACGCGGCCAGAGAGCTCCTCGACATACCAGAACAGAAGATGGTGCGGACCGCGATCTCCCTCGGCTATCCCGACGAGGGGGCACGTCGCTCACGACGCGGGCAGGCGCGCAAGCCCCTAGCCGAAATCGTCCACGAAGAAAGGTACGGTTCGCGATGAATAACTCCTTCGACTTAGATTCACTCCAGCTCCTCGACGCGACCAACGAGGTGCGCATCGAGACCCGCCGAGACGCGGACTCACCCGTGCACCGTAGGATCATCTGGTTGGTCGTCGTGGAAGGCGAGGTCTTCGTGCGCTCCGTGCGTGGTACGAAGGGCCGCTGGTACCGTGAGATCTCTTCGAACCCGGAAGGCGCGCTGCACGTCGGGGAACGCCGTATCCCGATGCGCGCAGTTCCCGCCACTGACGAGGCGACCGTCGAGGCGGTCAGCGAAGCCTACAGGAGCAAGTACGAGAGATCCGCACCCGCATCGACCGCGGCGATGTTGCGTCACGACGTCCTGTCCACGACCTTGAAGCTCTCACCCGCGTAGTGATGCCCAGGTTCGTGATCCAGGAGCACTACGCGAGGAGCCACCACTTCGACCTGCGGCTGGAAAGGGAAGGCGTCCTGGTCTCCTGGGCCGTGCCGAAGGGTATGCCGACAGATACGAAGAAGAACCGCCTCGCCATGCGCGTCGATGACCACGCGCTATCGCACCTGGACTTCGAGGACGCGACGCCGGTCGATGGAGGTCCCGACGGCGCCGTGAAGGTCTCTATCTGGGACCGTGGCACGTACGAAGTCGAGCAGTTCGACGATGATATGGTGATCATCATTTTCCACGGCGAGCGTCTCGGAGGCCGGTACGCGATCTTCCGCACCGGCGGCAAGAACTGGCTCGTGCATCTGATGAAGTCGCCCGAGGAGGGTAGCGATTAGGAGCATCGAATCAATCGCCCGCGCGCCGCAGGAACGCGCCGGTGACGCAGGTGCCACGACCAGGCGCCTGCTCGGGGAGCTGCGTCCATATTCCGGCAAGCTCGCGCTCGTCCTCGGGCTCGTCGTTCTCGGGGCGGTGTCGCAGGCAGGTGGTCCGTGGCTGATCGGACGCGCCATAGACCGCTTCATACTGCGCGGTGACGCGGAGGGGCTCTCGAGGAGCATGTTGCTGCTGTTCGGGATCTACGTCCTCGGGGCCGTCGCCGCGCGGGGTCAGGTCTACCAGGTCGGCTCCATCGGGCAGGGTCTCCTCGCCTCGATGCGGGCCAGGATCTTCGACCGTCTGCAGCACCTTCCCCTGCGGTACTTCGACAGGCAGCCAGTGGGCGACCTGATGAGCAGGGTCACGAACGACGTGGACACCCTCAACCAGCTCTTCTCGCAGGGGTTAACCCAGTTACTTGGTTCTCTGTTCAGCCTCATCGGGATCGTTGTGGCGATGCTCTTCCTCGACTGGAACCTGGCGCTCGCTTGCTTCACGATCATCCCCATCATGCTCTTTACGACCTCCTTCTTCGCCCGCCGCGCGAGGAACGCCTTCCGACGCACGCGCGAAACGGTCGGGGACGTGACGGCGGGGGTGCAGGAGGACATCATGGGCGTGCGCGAGGCACAGGCTTTCAACAGGACCGAGGAGAACATCGCGCGCTTCAGGCAGCGGAACGCAGCCAACCGCGACGCCAACGTGCAGGCTGTGGCGATCACCTCGGCCTTCTCCCCCGCCATAGACGTTCTCTCGACCCTGGCTACCGCGCTGGTCATAGGCTACGGCGGCTATCTGGTCTTCGCAGGATCTCTCTCGGTCGGCGTAATGACCGCGTTCCTGATCTACGTCCAGCAGTTCTTCCGTCCGATACAGCTCGTCTCCCAGGTCTACACCCAGGCCCAGGCCGCCGTCGCAGGGGCCGAGCGCATCTACAACATTCTGGACGAGAAGCCTGAACCGGAGGACCCGCCAGACGCCACGAGGCTGGGAACGGCGAGAGGGCGCATCACCTTCGAGCACGTAACCTTCGCATACGACCCTGGCCGCCCCGTCCTGCACGACTTGGGCTTCGAGGTCGAACCTGGAAAGACCGTCGCCCTCGTCGGCCCGACAGGGGCAGGCAAGACGACGATCGCGAGCCTGATCCCAC
>DASSJP010000027.1:0-4011 GCA_035691165.1 Rubrobacter sp. | reverse complement strand
CGATGAAGGCCATGGTGAACAGGAGGACTATAAGTACCAGGCTCACAAGCGCTGCGCGGTTCTTCTTGAGTCGGATCCAGGAGTCCTCCCAGAAGCCGATCGGCGCACCCGCGAGCCGTTATTCGCCCTTGGCCTCGACCTCGATCAATGCGAAGTGCTCGGGGCCAAGCCGCGGCGCCTGGTTTCCACGTGCACAGTCTACCCCTCCCGTGAGGGAAGTAATTGACCGCATCCCGTACGATTCAGGTCGCCTGCCTCACGGAGGCTAACCCCGGAGATCTCCACACAGCTAGGCGAAACGTTCTCCCGGGAGGCCGCCTTTCTCTACGCCGAGCCACGCAGCGACCGAGGCTCCGAGATCCGAGAAGCCTTCGCGAACGCCTAGGTCACGCGGTTCGCCGCCGACAACGAGGAGCGGGACCCTCTCGCGGGTGTGGTCCGTTCCCTTGAAGGTCGGGTCGTTGCCGTGGTCCGCGGTGATGAACATCACGTCTTCTCGGCTCAGCGCGTTCAGTAGCTCAGGCAAGCGGTCGTCGAAACGCTTGATGTTTTCGGCCATGCCTTCGGGGTCGCGGCGATGGCCGTACTTGGCGTCGAAATCAACGAGGTTCGCAAAGACGAGGCCGGACTCCACGCGGCCAAGCGCCTCCAAGATGGCGTCCACCTTCGCCGAATCGTCGGGGGGTGCGGGGAGGTGTTCTGTAATGCCTTTGCCGTCGAAGATGTCCCTGATCTTACCGACCGCCACAGTCTCGTGGCCAGCTTTCTCTATTCGATCCAGGTACGTCTCGGAGGGCGGCGTTATGCCGTAGTCGTGGCGGTTCTCGTTCTCGCGCTCGTAAGCGCCGGGCTCGCCGTGGAATGGTCGAGCTATGACCCGTTCGACCATTATTATGTCCTCACCGATAAGCATCTTGTGTGCTTTCTTGCAGGCTTCATATAGTTCGTCGAGTGGGATCACGCCTGTATTTGCGGCGATCTGGAAGACTGAGTCGGCTGAGGTGTAGAGGATCCAGCTTCCTGTCCTCTCCTGCTCGGGACCCAGCTCTTCTATGATCTGTGTCCCCGAGGCTGGCCTGTTGCCTATGATCCCACGCCCTGTCTCGCTCTCGAAGCGGAGCAATACTTCCTCGGGGAAGCCTTCAGGGTAGGTGGGAAGCGGATCTTCGAGCACGAGGCCCATCATCTCCCAGTGTCCTGCGAGGGTGGCCTTCGCCGCGGAGAGCTCGACCATCAGGCCGTGGGAAGCGGCGGGAGACGCTGCGGGCGGCACGCCTTCGATCTCCTCGACGTTGCCGAGGCCGAGGGCCTGGAGGTTCGGCGCTTGGAGGCCGCCGACGGCCTTTGCCGTATTCGTCAGGGTATTGGCGCCTTCGTCGCCGAAGGCTGCCGCGTCGGGTGCGCTGCCAGCGCCCAGACCGTCGAGCACGATCACGACCGCCCTGCGTCCCATGCGCCTCCTTTCCGTGTCAGAATTATATTAGCGCCTAAATCCGTTCGTCGCCGCGCGTCGTAGGGTAAGAAGGCACCAGACTACGAGGGGAGGTGTGGCATGGGATCCAACAACGAGATAAGGGAGGCGAAGGCCGGGGACGCGGTGGAGATCCACGGACTTGCCTGCGAGCTGGCCGAGACGGTTGGCGACACGCCGCCCACGGAAGAAGCCGCCCGGGAGCGACTCAAGGAACTTCTGGACGAACCCAGGGCGCGGGTATTCGTTGTGGAGAACGAGTCCGGGGTAGTAGGAGTGGTGAGCTTCTGGATCAAACCCGACCTCGCCCACGGCGACGTCGTCGTCGAGGTGCCGATGCTCGCCGTCGCCGAGGACCACAGACGAACAGGCGTTGGCAAGCTCCTGATGGAGGAGGTACGCAACGTCGCCGCAGACAACGGTGCGTACCTGATCGAACTGGTAGCAACCAGCTCGAACGTCGCGGCACGAGAGTTCTATAGCTCTCTCGGCTTTATCGAGGCCGACGTGGTGCCCCTGGAGTTCGTAGGCTCTCAGGAAGACCCGCCCGACCCCGACGAATGACCCGGATCAGGCGATGATCAGGAAGTAGTAGCCCACCCCGAGCAGCACACATATCACAACGCAGAAGAGCAAGGCCCTCAGCCTTCCCACTTCCTGAACTGTCGCGAGCCCGAGTGGCACGAGCCCGAGCCCGAAGTACGCTGCTGCCACGATACCCAGCACCGGAACGGTGGCTATGGGCAGGATGAAGCCGAGAGGGTAAGCGATGACGCGCCAGGTAACGACGTACCCGTACCTGCCACCGAGGACGCCGGGATGGTAGAGGCCGGCGAGGAGGAACGAGAGCGGCAGCGGCAGGACGAGGGCGACGACCGCAGGATAGAGTCCCCAGAAGAGCAGCCAGAGGATCGCCGCAGGGAGGCCGGAGAAGATGAGGAAGAGGCTCGGAGCCCTCATATCCGGGATCCTGGGCAACAGTTCGAAGAACCGGACCGGGTGTACGAGTAGCGTCGCCAGCGTCCGCGCGTAACTGGAGAACGGGCGCGAGACGTCCCACTCGCTGGCGCCGCCCCTGATCGTGTCCCGAGTGTAGCCGCGCTTCGCCACGCGCGGAGTATACAGAAGGCGCCCGGGGGAGAGCGGCACACGTACGTAGTATTCTGCCTCTGCGATGAATCCCTCCTCGAGCGACAGGATCAAACGTCTCAGCCGGTGGAGTGCAACGTTACTCGGCTATGCAGTCGCTATCTTTGTCGGCATCCTCTACGGCGGGACCCTTGCGCCGACGGTCCTGCCCTACGGCACCCCTGACACGCTCGACTCCCCGATGCTCCAGGCCGAGGTCTCGGTGCTCGGTGTCGGCCATCCGACCGGCTACCCAACGTATATGATGTTGACCCACCTCTTCACCTACCTGCCTGTAGGCGACCCCGCCTACCGCGTGAACCTCGCATCCGCGGTCTACGGTGTCGCAGCCGTGCTCGTCGTCCACCTGGCAGGATTGCGGCTTGGTGGACGTGCCGTTGCGGCTGCAGCAGGAGCGCTGGCGTTCGGGCTCTCCGGGACCTTCTGGAGCCAGGCCGTGATCGCCGAGGTCTATACCCTCGAAGCCCTCCTCGTGGCCCTCGTCATCTTCATCCTGCTCTTCTGGAGGAACCGCCGAGACGACCGATACCTGCTCTTCGTTGCATTCCTCGTCGGCCTCTCGCTCACCCATCACCTGACGAGCGTCCTGCTCGTTCTCGCTGTTCCTGCTTTCGTGTTCCTGACAGACAGGCGCGTGTTCTCGAGGACCAGCCTGCTGCTGAAGAGTCTCGGACTCTTTGTGCTCGGTCTCCTTCCCATCCTCTATCTCCCGATACGGGCCATGATGCATGCTCCACTGAACGAGGCAGACCCTTCTACTCCCTGGCGTCTCCTTCTCCTGGTTACGGGCGGCAGCTTCCTGGCCGAGTCTTCGGAGAAGGGGAGGCATTGCAGCCCATCTGCCCTCGCGCTCGCTGACCCTTCCACCAAGCTACAGCTACTAGGAGATCACCTCCTCGGGCAGTTCCCTTTGATCCTGATGCTCGTCGGAGTACTTGCGGCCGTCTACCTTCTGTTTACGGACCGTGCAGCGGCCTTCCTCTTCGGCATCCTCTTGTTGGGCTGCTTCTTCCAGGCAGTCGTGTATCTCCAGCTGGGGATCGAGGACTTCTACGTGTTCCTGATCCCTGCCTTCCTGGTATTCAGCCTGTGTATTTCGGCAGGCCTCGCAGCGCTGCTGCGGTGGGTGGAAGGCATTGCGGCTGGCTATGTTGCCAGGAATCTCCTTCTCGTCATCCTTTCGGTACTGATGCTCGCCGTGCCGTTGCTTGGCGTGCGCGACGATTACGGTGCGCGGGACCGTAGCGAGGATTATGGAGGACGCAGAACGATCGAGGCCGTGGCAAGCAATGTGAAAGAGGGTGCCACCGTGTTGCATCACAGAAGCCCGCTCTGGTACATGGTGCTGGTAGAGCAACGCAGGAGAGACCTTACCCTGATCGATCCCTTCT
>DASSJP010000026.1:0-2594 GCA_035691165.1 Rubrobacter sp. | reverse complement strand
GTCTGTCGCCGCTCGAGCTCGAAGGGGCCGCAATCAGCTACACCAACGTATCCATCGATCGGGTCATCGGTCAGCTCCGAGATGAGCTTCGGGATCTGCTCGACGTACCGCACTTGCCCGTCCTTGGTGCCGAGCACCATCTTTGCCATGCCCTCTCGGCCTACTTCACCTCGGGCGTAGATGACGCCATTGTCGTTGTCGCCGATGGCGCGGGGGACATCGTTGGCTCACAGATCGAAGCCGAGAGCTACTTCGAGGCAGAGGGTACTGACGTCACTCTGCTCACTCGTCGCCTTCAAGACTTCGGCCTGACGCGGACAGACAGGCGAAACGCGTTCAACCCGGACTACCTCCATGAGGTTGATCGCAACAAGGAGATATCTCTCGGTCGAAAGTACGAGCAATTTACTTACTTGATCGGGTTTGGGCACAGCCAGGCCGGGAAGACCATGGGACTCGCTGCCTACGGCGAGCCCCTCTTTCGCATTCCCATCCAGGATGGCGGCACCCAGTTCTCGCTGCGTTTCGCCGACGGGATCGATGAGCTGCATGCATTGTGGGCCCAGTCTGACGAGCCATGGCATCGCTTCGTCAGGAATCGAGCGGCCCGAATCGCCGCCACCGCTCAAGCCCTGCTCGAAGACTTCATCGTCGAGGCTCTCCGCGGGGTGCACGAGACTAGCCCTCGAACCACTCTCTGCGCCGCGGGTGGCGTCTTCCTGAACTGCAAACTCAACCATGAGATCCTGAAGCGGACGCCCTTCCGCCACCTGCACGTGTTCCCCGCTGCAGGCGACGATGGACAGGCAGTCGGCGCTGCTTTCTACGCCTACAACCAGCTAGCCGGGCCGCGGTTGCCCTCACCCCTGCCCAACGTCTTCCTCGGGCCGAGCTATCAACCAGAGGAGATCGAAGAACGCCTCGCGCACTTCGAGCTTGCGGCCGAACGACTCTCCGACCACGACCTGGCGGAGCGCCTCGCCGAGGAACTCAGCGATGGGCGGTTCTACGGGGTCCTCCGCGGACGGTCCGAGATCGGGCCGCGAGCACTGGGGCATCGCTCGATTCTGGCCGACCCTCGTCGGTGCGATGCCAGAGAACGCCTGAACCGCCTGAAGGGTCGAGAGCAGTTCCGTCCGTTCGCTCCTATGGTGTGCGCCGAGGAGCAGTTCCGCTACTTCGTGCTTGAGCAGGAGTCGTGCTTCATGTTGCTTGCGACGGAGATCCAAGCGGCGTACCGATCCTCGCTCCCGGCTGTCGTCCACGCCGACGGAACCTCTCGGGTCCAGGCGGTCGAGCGAGAAGAGGACCCGTTCATGCACTCCGTTCTGCGTCAGTTTGAGCATCGGTCAGGGTTCCCAATTCTCTTGAACACCTCGTTCAACATCGCTGGGGACCCCATCGTGGAGTCACCACACGACGCGATCGCGACGTTCCTGGCATCGGGACTCGATGGTCTGGTACTCGAGAACTACCTCGTCTCAGCTCAGCCGTCCAGCCGCACCCAGCTTAGAAGAGCGGCGTGAAGTAGCCACTCTCGCGCGGGTAGCGCAACATCTTGAGACCCCGCTCCGGCCAAAAGATCGCGTTGCCTGACGCTGCATCGAGCACCATGCTGAGAACGCGTTGGCCGTCTCCGCCGCGAAACCCATCGTAGGCAGAGACCTGGGTATGCAGTAGACGGGATGCCTCACGCTCAGAGAACAGGGCGCGGTGCCGAACGATGTTGGAGATCGCGTGGACGTTGGGGAATGTCCCATCCGAGGCGCCGACGAAAAGCAGCCCCCGCCGCCGAAGCCGATCCAGTGAAGCGGAGAACGAGCGGAAGATGCTCTCGTCATCCTCCGAGACCTCCTCGATCAACGAGACGGCCCACAGGTTTTCGAGCGCCCAATCGTAGAGCCCGATCCCGAAGCGGACAGCTGCCTCTCGGCCTGCTTGTACGAACTCTCGCGCCCGACGCCTGCCCTCCGCGTGGTCGTCGTAGACCTGAAGAGCGACTGTCCCGAGCAGAAGTTCAAGACGGATAATAGAGTCAGAGAAGCTCTCTGTCGCCGCGGTGCGCAGCAGTGCGCGGGCCTCATCGAAGACATCGCGCAGCTCTTCCGTTCGCCCATCTGCATACAGTGTTCTTGCGATCAGTGCCGTTGAGGCGTTGAAGACCTCAAAGCGCCTTATACCGACTCGCGCAGCTGATTGTCTCGCCTTTGTGGCAGCGGCTAGCGCGGCCTTCCTCCCGCGGTACAGCTGCGTCAGCGACTGAGTAATGAGGTGTGAACTCATCAACTTCTCGTCCTCCGACTCCGTGACTGCCCGCGCGGCGAGACGTCCGTAGTCGATCGTCAGCTTGGCATGGTTTACTCGCCTGTAATGCTCTTGAAGACGGTCGAACAGGTCGAAGCGCACAGGTGCGGGAGCGCCGCCACCTAGGGAGATCTCTGACTGGAGTTCAAGCATGATTCGGAGAGACTCGCTTGAGCGTCCCATGTTCTGGAGAGCGTGTGCGCGCAGTTGCGCCAGGGCCAGCTTCCACTCCCGCCCATCGGGGGCCTCGGGGTAGACGTCCTCCAACCATCTGATTGCCTGATGGCACG
>DASSJP010000025.1:0-5462 GCA_035691165.1 Rubrobacter sp. | reverse complement strand
CTCTATGGCCTTGCGTGCCTCGTCCCTGGTCATCCCGCCAACGTCGACGGAGCCGATGCTGACGCCGCGGTTGATCTCGTCGTCTGCCCCTGCCAGGTAATCGACGGCGGCGGCTCCGATCAGCAGGAAACACGCGATCAGGGCTGCGAGAGCAGCCCCGCGCCTGCGGGCGTAGGGCACCTTACGGCGCTTGCGCTTCGCCGCTACTGCTGCCTCGCGGTTGGACCGCCGGGTGGCACGCGGTCCACCCTCCTTGCTTATCTCTTTCAAGTATTCGCCCCTCCTGCGATACCTAATTAGCGCCACCGTCCTTGCGAGGGCCCGGTGGCACGCAGGCGCTAATTATCACGGCAAGTGGTCGAACCTTCAAGCTATCCGGCAAAAATGTCTCGGAAATATCGCCAGCTTCAAGTACAGATCGTACCTGCACACCACCGTCACCGCTGCCGCCAGGGTAACCGTAAACTCTGTCAGACCCTCCGAAGACGCCTCGCTTGGCATTTACGAATGGCTCCATTACACTTTGCCTTTTGGACCTGCATCGTACAAAACCCTACAGAGTGGAAGGTTTCTTGCGCCACGGATCAGAAAGAATGAGAGCGAATCAGAGAGGACGGTTGCCGGTAAGGTCGGCATCCTTGTCCACATGGACAGCGGGATCGGAGTACATTCGATGAAGGCGGCGGTGAGGCCGTTTGAGGGCGCGGAACTGGAAACGGAGCTGGAAGACAAGGTCTCGCAGTTGCGTATCCACGCGTACCCGGACTTCCCCGAGGTACGAGAGATAGAACACTATGCCGCACTCTACCGCTGGTACGAGAGACACCCGCTTGCCGACGAGATGCACCGCTGGGTCGCGACGACGGATGAGGGAGAGGTCGTCGGCCACCTGGCGGCTTTCCCGCAGTTCTACAGGATCGACGGCCAGCGGGTCGTCGCCCACACGCCGGGGGACTATATGGTACTTCCCCAGTACGGTTTCCAGGCCATCATGTTGATGCGTTCTTTTTTCCGTGCAACCGAGAACTGCGTGGTCAGCGACATGGTGCCCGCGGTGATCAGCGTCGAGACGCGGCTGGGTGCCGAGGTGGCTGGCGAGCTCCAGTATGCGGCGAAGTTGATGAACGTCTCGCGGCTCCCGATGCCCTCGGTACCGGCCCCGGTAAGGAGGCTCCTCAAGCTTCCTGAGCAGTTCGCGCCGGCCCGCGGGTTCACCGACAGGCCCGGCGCCGAGTCGCACGAGGTGGAGGATCACGTCGCACCGCCGGCTCCCCGCCCGCGCGCCCCGATCCCTGGTCCTGTGAAGGGGTTGCTGAATCTCGGCCTCCGCAAGGTCGACAAAGCCCTTGGCAAACGCTTCGGCGGCAGGCTGGAGGCGGAGGTATTGCAAGGGTTCGACGATTCCTTCGACGACCTGTTCGAGAGGGTCGCCGCAGTCGTTCCCTGCGTGGCCGAGAAGGACGCCGCGTTCCTGCGCTGGCGTTACGGACCAGGCTCTCCCCAGGAGCCGGTGACCGTTCTCGGGGTGAGGTCCGGGGGAAGGATGCTCGGCTACGCCGTACTCAAAGTCGCCTTGCACGGCCAGGACGGCTACATACTCGACCTGACGGCGCTTCCGGGACGTCATGACGTCGTGCGGGCACTGCTCCGCGAGACGGTGCACTGTTTCCGGAAATCGGGGGTACAGATAATCAGGTACAGGTTCCTGGAGTCGCCGGCGACTCCCAGCCGGACCGATCTGCTGCGTCTTGGCTTCTTCTACCGCAGGGGAAGGCGCCACAAGCTGCTGATCAAGTTCAAAGATACCCACCTGCACGAGACGGCCGGCGACCTCGTCAACTGGTCGCATTCTTTCGGCGACGGCGAAGCAGGTTTCTGGGTCAGATAGGAGGCAAGATGGTTTCTAACAACGGAGATGCGAGGGCCGCTATTCGCGGATGGCTTCAGGAGAACGTGACGGGCGGTCGCGAAGTCCCGAACGACGAGCCGCTTATAGAGAACGGCGTCATGACGTCACTGCAGACGGTGGAGCTGGTCGTGTTCCTCGAGGACGCGTTCGACATAGTCGTCGAGGACGAGGAGTTCGACGAGGAGAACTTCGGGTCCGTCGAGGCCATCGCGAGGCTCGTGGAGAGCAAAGCGGCGTGAATACTCGTCCTGAATTCACGCTCCACGACTTGCTGCACAACTCCGTGGAGCGCGACGCTTCCGCGGTTGCCGTCGTTGACGGCGACGCACACTACACCTACGAGGACCTGGAGCGACAGAGCAGCTCACTCGGCGCCGCGCTCGCCGACGCAGGCGTCCAGAAGGGTGACAGGGTCGGCGTGCTCATCGAGAAGTCGTGGGAGGCCATCGTGGCGATGGTCGCCGCCTCGCGCATAGGGGCCGCTTACGTCAACGTCAACCCCCTGTTCAAAGCGCCCCAGGTCGAGTACCTCGCGGGTGACTGCGACATAAGGGTCATGATCGGGGATACCCCGAAGCTCGAAGAACTCCACCCGAAGACTGTCGAGACCGCCTTCTACAGGGGCGAGAAGCCTGAAGGATACGCCGCCAGGGCCTACGTGGATGTCGCCGAGGCCCTGATGGGCGAAGGTCTCAAGGAAGACAGGAAAGTCTCCGAGTCGGACCTCGGGACGATACTGTACACCTCCGGCTCGACAGGGATGCCCAAGGGCGTAGCGACGAGCCAGCGCAACGTGGTGGTGGGGGCCCAGATCGTCTCCACGTACCTTGAGAATACAAGTGAGGACCGAATTCTCTCCGCGCTACCGCTTAACTTCGACGCAGGGATGAGCCAGTTCACCACTTCTCTCAGGGCGGGCGCCACCCTGTACCTGCTCCGCTCCAGGCTGCCGGGGGATCTGCTCAAGGCTTTGCGCCGGCATGAGATCACGGGCGTGACGGGCGTGCCTCCCCTGTGGGCGCTCCTGATCCGGAGCGCCAGGTCCATCAGGGAGAACCCGCTAACGCAACTGCGCTACCTCGCCAACACAGGAGGCCGCATCCCCCAGGCCAACCTGGACGAGCTGAGGAACCTGCTGGAACCCGCGGGGACGAATATATTCCTGATGTACGGCCTCACCGAGGCGTTCCGCTCGACGTACCTCGCGCCGGAGGAGATCCACCGCTCCTCCCCCGAGCAGGGCAACTGCATCGGCAAGGCGATCCCGAACACCGAGATCATGGTGATAACGAAGGATGGCAAGGAGGCCGCCCCCGGCGAGCCGGGCGAGCTCGTCCATCGCGGTCCCACCGTGGCGATGGGCTACTGGGGCAACGAGGAGGCTACGCAGAAGGCGTACCGCCCGAACCCGCTCGCCCCACCTGAGCTCCTTGACGTGGAGCGGGTCGTCTACTCAGGGGACACCGTGAAGCGGGACGAGGAAGGGTACCTGTACTTCCTCGGGCGCGAGGACGCCATGATCAAGAACCAGGGCTACCGCCTGAGCCCCGAGGAGGTCGAGAACCTCCTCCTTGGCTCGGGGCTCGTGCACGAGGCGTGCGCCTTCGGCGTCGAGAATCCGGCCGTCGGACAGGATGTGATCGCGGTGATCTCCCTGAAGGACGGCGCAGGCGATGATACCAGCAAGATAATCGATTCTATCCGCGGGTACGCCATCAAGAACGGCCCGCCTTACATGATTCCGAAGGAGATACTCGTCAGGGACGAGCTTCCCAAGACGGGTTCGGGAAAGATCGATCGCAAGGGGATAAGCAGTGCTTACGCAAACGGATAAGGCTCACGACCTGGCCGATCGCTTCGGCGGGGAGAGCGCGGGCGAGTTCTCCCCTGCGGGCATCCCCATCTCCCGCATAGCGGAGAACTATGGAACGCCCTTCTACCTCTATCACGGGGAGATGATCTCCGAAAGGGTCCGCCGCGTCCGCGAAGCCCTCGGCACTGAGGTCTCCTACTCGGTGAAAGCGAACCCGAGCCTCGGCGTATGCCAGCTCATAGCTTCAGAACGCGAGGCAGGGGCCGAGGTCGCCTCCTCCGGGGAACTCGCCGTGGCGCTGGCCGCAGGCTTCGAGCCCGAGGACATCGTCTTCGCAGGCCCCGGCAAGACCGATGACGAACTGAGTCGCGCCGTCGATGAGGGTATCTTCGCCGTCAACGTCGAGTCCCTGAACGAGATCGACCGCCTCGCCAACATAGCGGGGCAGGCAGGAGAGAGCATCGGGGTGGGGCTCAGGATCAACCCAACTGCCCAGCTGATGGGCTCGGGGATGCGCATGGGCGGTACGGTCGGGCAGTTCGGCATGGACCAGGCTGAGCTGGAAGAGGCGGTACGCAAGACGCTCTCCCACCCCGAGCTGATTCTGCGCGGCGTCCACGTCTACACCGCGACACAGGTCTTCGAGGTCGAGCCCCTGCTGGAGCACTGCCGCAACATCCTGGAGATCGCGCTCGAGGCGGCGGACCGCGCCGGCAATCCACTTGAGATGATCGACTTCGGCGGCGGCTTCGGGGTCCCCTACTTCGAGAAGATGACGGAGTTCGACCTTGACAGCTTCGCCGATGGCTTCCGCGAGCTGCTGTCCTCCTACCGACAAGACCCGCGCCTCGAAGGGTGCCGTTTCCTCTTCGAGTTGGGCCGCTACCTCGTGGCCGACGCGGGCGTCTACGTCACGCAGGCGGTGGACGTGAAGGAGACGAGGGGCAAGACTTTCGTCGTCACCGACGGCGGCATGAACCACCATCTCACCGCGACGGGGAACATGGGGCAGGTCTTCCGCAAAGCCTACCCGCTCCTCAACCTGACCCGCATGAGCGGGGTGCCCGAGGAGGGTGTGGCCGTGGCCGGGCCCTGCTGCACGCCGCTCGACACCTTCGGCAACAATATTACCCTTACGGCTCCTGAATCGGGGGATCTCATAGGCGTCTTCTACAGCGGGGCTTACGGCTTCTCGGCCTCCAACCTGGGCTTCCTGAGCCATCCCACGCCTGCCGAGGTACTACTCTGGCGTGGCGAGGCCCACCTCCTGCGTCCCGGCGGCAGGCCCGAGGACGTGCTCGATGGGCAGAGATCGCTCGCTGGCTGACGTCTGCTCAACACCCCGCGGGTGCGGCGACAAAACGTTCGACACAAAGAACGGCCCCCGGAACCGGGGGCCGTTTGCTGATCTGCTAGAGGGATGAACGGCGGCTACTGAAGGGCGCTGAAATCTATCCCGTAGTAGCTCCCGTCCACCTCGGCTATCGGCACCTTGGGAGTTGGGATCTTCTTTCCCTTGTCGTCGTAGAGGGCGCTGTACTGGCTCTTCCAGCTGTCTCTGTAGACGACCTTGCCGCCCTTACTCCTCGTGTAGTACGTGATCCACTCGGAAGCGTCATCGGTCATCCAGACCTTCTCTGACGACATCTCCACCTTGATGTTGTTGGGGACACCGTAGACGTTCGCGTAGATGTAGCCGTCGTCGGCCACGTACTCCTGGAGGAGCACGTACCCGTCGCT
>DASSJP010000024.1:0-7220 GCA_035691165.1 Rubrobacter sp. | reverse complement strand
TCATCGACCGCCGAGAGTACATCGAGCAGCGTTATGGCGACGTGTGTGATCCCGTTGAGCGAAGCGGCCCACTTGATGGCGGGCAGGTCCAACCATCCCACCCTTCTGGCACGTCCGGTGGTCGTGCCGTACTCGCGCCCGACGCTCCTTATGGTCTCGCCCGTCTCGTCGAAGAGCTCCGTCGGCATCGGCCCGTCTCCGACCCGCGTCGTGTACGCCTTGGTGACGCCCACGACGTACTCCAGTTGCCGCGCAGGGATACCTGAACCCACGATCGCGCCGCCGACAGTCGGGTTCGACGAGGTAACGAAGGGGTAGGTCCCGTGATCGTTGTCAAGGAGCGTCGCCTGTCCCCCTTCGAGCAGGACGCGCTCCCTGTTCTCGAGCCCCTCCCTGAGCAGCGTCCCCGTGTCGGCGACCATCGGCTCGATGAAATCCTTGAAGGAGAGCAGCCAGGAGGCGACGTCAGTGACATCGTAGTGGTCCTCGCCGTAGACGTTCTCGAAGATCGCGTTCTTCTCCCTGAGGGCCACCTTGAGCTTGGTCTTCAAGATGCCCTCATCGAAGATGTCCTGGACGCGTATGCCGTAACGGGCGACCTTGTCCTCGTAGGTGGGGCCAATGCCGCGATTCGTCGTCCCGATCCTGGCGTCGCCGAGCGCGATCTCGCGGTGCGAGTCGAGCGCGATGTGGTACGGCATGATCAGGTGCGCACGCCCGTCCACTTTGAGACGGTCCCTGACGCTCAGGCCGCGCTCTTCGAGAGCCCTGACCTCCTCGACGAGTACCTCGGGGTTGACCACGACCCCGTTGCCGATGGTGCAGATAACGCCCTCGCGCACGATGCCTGAAGGCACGAGGTGCAGCTTGAACTCCTCCTCGCCGACACGAACGGTGTGACCGGCGTTGTTGCCGCCGGAGTAGCGCGAGACGTAGCCCACGTCGGACGCCAGCGCGTCACACACCCTACCTTTGCCCTCATCTCCCCAGGCCAGTCCGAGGACGACCGTGGCCGTCAAAGTCTCACCTCCGCGGTGACGTGAATAGTTCCAGGATGGACGCGGCGACCCGGAAAAGGAAGTAGCCCTGATCCGGGACCGAAACTCATCGTCCGCCGATCGGGGCCGCCGCTCTCTGCCACTGCCGCAGCGTAGCACATAGATGTAACGTTTTGTATCGCAGGGCGAAATTTTGTGACTTATGCCGGCGGCCGGGCTGGTCCCGCCGCGACGATGCCTTTACTCGAAGAGCACGACGGGCTCTCCGTAGTAACGGACGCGGTTCTCCATCCAGCGGTTCTCGACGAACTCCCTGAGCTCGGCGTTGCGGGTGCCGGTATCCCCGTTTTTCATCCTGTGCAGCGGGTAGCGCACGCCGAGGACCCGTTCACGTATGCGGAAGCGGGTTATCCCGGCAGGCAATACGGCCCCGGAGTCCACGATCTCGGCAAGCTCCTCGGGGGTGAACGAACGATAGCGGATCAGGGCCTCGCCGCCTGAGAGACTGGCTGCACCGTCAGGTTCTACGCGCCGCACGACGACGCCGTTCGGGTACAGTGATTGCAGATCCCACAGTGCCCGCACCCGGCCCTGCAACCCCTCCTCCGCAGCCGAGAGGAAGAGGGTCTCGCCACCTGCTGTCTCCACATCGGCCATGGGGGTGCTGCCTGGTCTGTCCGACACCAAGACCCCCTCGATGCTGCGAAGCTCGGCCCTTCCGACGCCATCCAGCAGGTGGCCCCAGCCCTCCGCCTTCTCCGGCGGATCGACGACCTGGACGAGGGCGAGGCGGGAGCCCAGCTCTCCGAGGGCGCGTACCCGGTGGGCGCCGTCGAGGACAAGATAGCGGTCCTCGTGCGGGGAGACTATCACGGGGTTGCGCTGTTCTCCTTCGGCCTCGATGCGCTCGCGCAGACGAACCAGGCGGTCCTCGTCGTGGGCCTCGTGGAGGATAAGGCACTCCAGGTCCACAAGGCGCAGGTCTTTGAGAGAGGGGATCAAGTACTTCAGCGGTAGCGGACGGGATCGTCCTCTAAGCGTCTCCGCCGCGACGGCCCCAGAGGAAGTCGAGCAAGACGAACCCTCCGAAGAAGAAGATCGCGATGATGAGGAAGAACCCTATGATGCCCATGAGCAGGTAGAGTGTGTCCAAGGCTCGCCTTTCAAGTGATGCCACCGTGCGGTCCAACCGCAAGCAGTCGGGACGGCCGGATTTGAACCGGCGACCACTCGGCCCCCAGCCGAGTGCGCTACCAGACTGCGCCACGTCCCGATGCGTCTCTCACGTAGACCTGGATCATACCAGACGAGGCCCATGCTATCATGCGATTTCCGTGGCGCTGGCTGCATCCTACATAAGGACCGAACTTGAGGGCGGGCTCCCCACGCGGGACGAGCAGATGGCCGCCATCCTTGCCTACGCCGCCGAGAAAGATCACGACCTCGTAGCCCACTACGAAGACCTCGACGCCCCGGGTCTCCTCCTCTATCATCGCCCCGGTCTCAAAGAGGCGATCAACAACATAAAGGAGCTCGAAGACTGGGAGGTACTACTGGTCGCCGAGCCCCGGTGCGTCTCCGACACCGAATCTGCCCTGCACGAGTTCGTCCACAAGCTCTCCCTGTACGGGAACCGCCTGGAGTCTCCAGCGCGTCCCTGGGAAGAATTCCTCGCCAATATGAGATCCTACAGGCGGGCAATGAGCCAGACGTAGGGTCTTTCGCGTGAAACACGCCAATACGTCCGGTAGTATACAAAAGTGAGTTTCATTCTGACTTCTATCGGGCTTATCTTGCTGGTGATCGCCCTCTCGGGCATTGCTTTCGGCCTCTATATGGCCGCAGATCCCAGAACTCGTGAAGCTGGCAAACTCTGTGCGATCTGGTGGGTGCCCGGGGTGGCTGCGGCGAGCGGCGTGCTCATGCGCGACGTCGTAACATTCACGGTCGGGATACTCTGCTTTCTGGTCGCCGGGGCCGTGTTCGTATACGAGGGCGGTAGACCGCACAAACCAACGGTGAGAAGAACGCGCGACCTGGCCAGAGGTACGGACGGAAAGCGATCTCTGGACTCCGAGAAGACCACCAGGGAGAACAAAGCCAGGGGATCGGGCAGGGCAGCCTCCTGACCCGCTCCCTGTGCATATCCCAATTAGGCTATACTGCCTCCGGAGAACGGCCCTGAGGAGGCTCATGGGGAGGATCGAGTACGGTGCGATGTAACCCCTCGAAACCATCCGGGGCGTAACAGCGTTGGTCACGGAGGTAAGGAGAGAGAGGCATGGGTCTCATCCGCACGATACTCGCCCTGGTCATCCTGCTGATACTCGCCCACGTCGCCCTCGTTTATACGGGGGTCGAACAGAATGCCAACATTCTGACGAAAGCCGTCTACAGCCTCGGAACGCTGCTTGAATCCCCTGCCGCATTCGTGCTCAACACGGTGACGGCGCTTCAGGAGTACCTCAACCCCAATAGCTTCTACGCCGTCGCCATCACCGCCGCCGCGCTCTACTTCATCCTCTACCTGCTGCTCGGCGTCGGCAGGCGCAGCAGCTAGCCTTCCGGTAGTCGGAAGGCCGACGGTCCCATCCCCGGGTGCTGGTATTCGTCCGCTGATCTCGTCCCGCTAGGCTGGATCTTCGGTCCGACACAGGGCCAACGGGCCCGGCGTGGTGGCCGGTGCGAAAGCTACGATCGGCCCGTGCAACACAATGGTACGCACTCGCCACGGATAGCTACTGCAGAAAGCACATGTTTGCAACATGCTTGCACGCTGCGATAGAGAATGTTCTATACTTTTGCCGATCGTTTTGCCCGCAAGAGACGGAGGCATGGTGGATGTGTGAGGGAGGTAAGAACGACTTATTGGGTATATTCCTATCCCTGGATCGGCTGGAGAGTCTATGATCGAATTTAAGAATGTAAGCAAGACCTACGCGGGATCGGACAGGGCTGTCGTCAACGACCTCACCTTCACGATACAAAACGGGGAGATCTGCGTCCTCGTAGGTCCTTCCGGATGCGGCAAGACGACCAGCATGAGGATGGTCAACCGCCTGATCGAACCGACGCAGGGCGAGATCCTCATCGACGGGCAGAAGAACACCTCGATGAGCGGCACGCAGCTACGGCGCAAGATCGGCTACGCGATCCAGCAGATAGGGCTCTTCCCACACCGCACCATCGCGAGCAACGTCGCCACGGTGCCCAACCTTGTCGGCTGGGACAAAGAGCGCACCGCGAGCCGCGTGGACGAGTTGCTCGACCTCGTCGGACTGCCGCCAGACCAGTACCGTGACCGCTACCCCGCGGAGCTCTCCGGCGGCCAGCAGCAGCGCGTCGGGGTGGCGCGGGCGTTGGCCGCGGACCCCCCCATCATGCTCATGGACGAGCCGTTCGGCGCGGTCGACCCGATCACGCGCGACAGGCTGCAGAACGAGTTCCTCAACATCCAGCAAGACATCAAGAAGACCATCGTCTTCGTCACCCACGACATCGACGAGGCCATAAAGATGGGCGACAAGATCGCCATCCTCAAGGAGGGCGGCATCCTCGCCCAGTACGATACCCCCGAGAACATCCTGGCCAACCCGACCTCGGACTTTGTCTCCTCCTTCGTCGGCACGGACAGGGTGCTCAAGCGGCTCTCGCTCGTGCGGGTGCGCGACATGGACCTGGAGCCGGCAAACGGCGGCGACAACCTTCCGCGCATCAGCGACAAGCTCACGCTCAAGGACGCCCTCTCGGAGATCATCGGCGCCGGCGCTGAGCGTGGCCTCGTTGTGCCTGACGGGAACGGCGGCAACCCGCGCGGCACGCTCTCCATCGACGCCATTAAGGCCCTCTCGCACGAGGCGGAGGTGTCGAGTGGATAGCCAGGACCCTCCGACCGCTATCCTGGCATTTCTCCAGGCCGAGTTCGCCACCGGGGAGCAGAAGAAGGTCGGCCTCATAGACTGGGAGTGGCTCCGCGACAACTTCATGGAGGATGTAGTCCCGGCCTTATTCCAGCACATCTACCTGTGCTTCATTTCGCTGGCCATAGCGGTCGTCATCTCGGTGCCGCTGGGCATACTCGCAGCCCGCTACCGGTGGCTCTATCCGTGGCTGACGGCCATTACTGGCTTCTTTTATACGATCCCTAGCTTCTCGATGTTCACGGTTTTGATCTTCGTTATAGGTTTGAGTGTCGGTAGGACCCCGGCGATCATCGCGCTCGTGCTCTACTCCCTGCTCGTTTTGATCCGCAACGTGGTGACGGGCCTCGACTCGGTGCCGCCGGAGACGAAAGACGCCGCAAGGGGCATGGGATTGACCGACCGTCAGATACTCTTCAGGGTCGAGCTGCCGCTGGCGTTGCCGGTTATCGTGGCAGGGATGCGCATAGCCATTGTCACGGTGATAGGTATCGCGGTCATCGGCGCGTACATCGGGGCCGGGGGGCTTGGCGACCTGATCTTCGACGGTATAACCCGCGACTTCCCGACCCTGTACATCACAGGGGCGGTCCTGGCAACCTTGCTTGCCATCGGCTCCGACCTCTTGTTCGTCAGGGCGGAACGCATGTTAAGCCCGTGGGCGCGCCGGTCGAGAGGAGCGACATAACATGGACGACTTCATGGGAGTTCTGCAGCGTCCAGATTTCATCGACAACCTCATCCTGCACATCGAGTACCTTCTGCTAGCGACGCTCCTCGGCATCGTCATCGCCATACCGGTGTCCGTACTCGTAAACCGATCGGACTGGGCCTCCACGTTCGCCATCAACGTTGGCAACGTCGGGCGCGCGGTGCCTTCGCTCGCCGTGTTGGTCCTGATGTTTCCGGTCTTCGGGCTCGGGTTCGACAGCGCGCTCTTCGCGCTGACGCTCCTCGCCATACCGCCGATCATGATAAACGCCGTCGTCGGCCTGCGGCAGGTGAGCCCGCAGATCCTGGACTCAGCGAAGGGCATGGGGCTCTCGGGTGGCCAGATCCTCTCCAGGATACAGGTCCCCATAGCCGCCCCGATCATCTTCGCCGGCATCAGAACCTCGGCCGTGCAGGTGGTGGCGAGCGCGACCCTGGCGACCTTTATCGGCGGCGGCGCCCTTGGCGACTACATAGTCGAGGGATACCAGCGCAACAACACCGCCATAGCGCTCGCCGGAGCCCTCTCCGTGGCGGTCCTGGCGATCATCACCGAGGTCGGGTTCGCCGGCCTTGAGAGGGCGTTTACCCCGAAGGGCCTGAGGATAGCCCAGAAGAGAGGCAGAGCACGCAAATGACAGGAGGAAGAGTGAAGAACAGGAACATGTTGATCAGGGCGGTAACGGCACTGCTCGTCACCGCCCTGCTAGTCGTCACGGCAGCCTGCGGCGGCGGCGGTGGTGGCGGCGAGAGCAGCAGCGGCCCGAGCGTCTCCGTGGGCTCGAAGAAGTTCACCGAGCAGATACTCCTCGGCGAGATGTACGCCCAGGCGTTCGAGGACGAGGGCTACGACGTCAAGCGCGAGCTGAACCTCGGCTCCGAACAGGTCATGGACAAATCTTTGCAGGACGGCACGATAGACGTCTATCCCGAATACACGGGCACGGCCTACGTGGCCATACTGAAGAAGCCACCCGAGTCGTATCCGAAGACGGAGAAAGAGACCTACGAGCAGGTCGCCAAGTTCTACAAGAACCGCAAAGACACCCCGATGCAGATGCTCCAGCCTGCTCCGTTCGAGAACAACTACGGCATCGTGATGCTGACCGACGAGGCCAACAAGATGGGCATAGACACGCTCGACGACCTCGCCGCTAAGTCCGACCAGCTCATCTTCTCTTCTTACTCCGAGTTCCAGAACCGCTCGGACGGCTATGACAACATGAAGCAGCATTACCCGAAGCTCGACTTCAAAGAGATCAAGATCGTCAACGACCTCGGCATCCGCTACAAGGCCCTGGCCGAGGGTGAGGCCGACGTCGGCATCGGGTTCACCACCGACGGCCAGCTCGCCTCCCCCAAGCTGAAGGTCATTGAGGACAACAAGGATATCTGGCCGAAGTACTATCCTGCCCCTGTCGTCACCCAGTCGTTCCTGGACAAGAACAAGGATGCCGAGAAGATACTGAACGAAGTCTCCTCCAGCCTGAACGCGGACAAGATGCGTCAACTCAACGGCGCGGTGGACCTCGAACAGAAAGACTACGAGGATGTCGCCAGGCAACATCTCGAAGATGAGGGCGTCATAGAA
>DASSJP010000023.1:0-3770 GCA_035691165.1 Rubrobacter sp. | reverse complement strand
GATCCAACGTTTCCTGTCAGCCATAGATCAAATCCTCCGTTTCGACCTTTTTCAGCATCCCGCCTCCATGTGTCGAAGTACTGAATATCTACCTCAAGAGTACGGCAATAGTCCTAAAAAACAACCGTTAAATCTCGGTAAACTACTAAGTCTTGTGCGGGGTATCTATACGATGGTCACGGGTATCCTGCGGTCCTGCGGGCCGAGCACGGAGTGTTGCGACGCGACGGCCCTGTAGAGGCGGTGGCGGGAGGGTGGCGTCACGTCCTCCCGCGTCCATTCGCGTGCTCCGTGCGCTGTGGACCTGCGGGAAAAGATGGCTATTCCCCGGTCGAGGTCTTCGCCCTTCAATTCTACGGCAAAGGCCGAGAAGTACACCCCCTGTCCCTTGCCGATAGGTTGCCGCGAGTCGAAGATCACGATGCTCACCTCGGGACGAGCGGCGAGGTTGCGAGAGTGCCGAGCCTCGGGTGAGGAGACCCAGAAGAACTCCTTGTTTCCCGCCGGTGCGTAGTACACGGGCGAAACCCACGGTCTACCGGTGTCGTCTGCGGTCCCGAGCGTCATGTAGAGGTTTGTGTAGATGATGTCCCTCGCGATGGCTTCCAGATCACTGTAGTCTGTCATTTCGCCCCTCTCCGTATCACGAGGTGATAGTACTTTGCGACGCGTGTGCGCCCGATGCCGATATCCTCGAACAGATGGATCTCACCAGGGACGCTCGTACACCCGACCCTGGTCGAAATGGCCTCGTAGCCACCTCCTCCGGGGTAGTGCCAGGCGCCGCGGAGGATGCTCCCATCCCTCACTGAAGGTGCCCCTACGCCGGGAAACCCCTCTCCCCGAACCATATCGTCAGGGTGGAACCCTCAGTTCGTGGACGTAGTCGAGCGTGTCGCTGTAGCAGCGCGACTCTATGTCCTCGCTCGGCTCCGACTCGAATCCCCGCTCGTGACCGATGATCTCGATGCCCGTGTTTCTCTGGCCGCTCTCTTGCTCGAGTTCGACGTGCTGGATCTGGAAGAAGCCGCCTTCCATCCATTCTTAGGTGACCCTCCGATTCACCCAGGTCCCTACCAGCCTGTCCAGGCTTCTCAGGTGGGAGCCAGGCTGCCGCCGGTAACCCCGGGTCGGTGTTGTCGCCTTCCGTCACGAGATCATCCTTCGATCATGCCGTGATCCTCTACCCCGAGGATACGACGATAGTCCTAGAAATTAACTAGTAGATTTGAAAAAGCTAATGAATGGGCCCGGATCAGGAGTATCGGTGGTAAAATCCTGGTAATGATCACGAAGCGTTCATACGACGACGGATGCGCTGCGGCGCACGCTCTCGACCTCGTTGGGGAGAGGTGGGCGCTCCTGGTGGTGCGTGAGCTCTTGCTTGGGCCGAAGCGTTTCACAGATCTACGGGCGGGATTGCCTGGCACCAGCCCCAACGTCCTTGCCCAGCGCCTGCGCGAGCTAGAAGGGGCTGGGGTAGTGCGGCGGCGGAAGCTTCCGCCGCCGGCGGCTTCCAGAATCTACGAGCTTACGGAGTGGGGGAAGGATCTCGAACCTGTCATCATCTCTCTAGGGCGCTGGGGTGTCCGCTCCCCTTCGAAGCCCCGCGACGCCGAATTGAGCGTCGATTCGCTCGTCCTCTCGTTCCGAACGATGTTCGACCCGCAACGGGCCGTAGGACTCAAGGCGAACTACGAGCTCAGGCTCGGCGAAGAGAGCTTCCGGGCCGAGGTTGTGGAAGGCTGCTTCGAGATCGAACGCGGCGTCGCCGACAGGCCTGACGCGATCGTCGAGACCGACGCCGCCACCCTGACCGCGCTGATCTACGAAGACCGCCAATTGGCCGAGGCGCTGCGCTCCGGTGATATCAGGATCGAAGGCGACAGAGAGATGGTGGAGCGCTTACTATCCCTCTTCCCCCTGCCCGAGCCGGCTGCCGTCGGGGCGTAGCACCAGACGAGCCTCCCGAAGACGCTCCTTCTACGCCCTTGGTGACCAGCGTTCCAAGATCTTGTCAGTACTCGTTGCTCTTCACCGCTTCATCGACCCGCGCTTGCGGGTTGTTCGTCACGTCGCTGCGGCGTGAACCGGCCTCGCTTGCACTGTCGGACCCGAGGTCGACCATGACGTAGTCGGGATCGAAAGGGCGGGCGCCAAGCTCACCCTTTCGACTCGTTGCTACAGGTCACCAGAGGCTAGCCTCTGCAACGTCCTCTTCGAAGGCGCAAAGGCGTAAAGGGCGCCGGTTGTGTTGACGAACCGTTTGAAGTCCAGTTGCTCCGTTGAGTCCTTCATATGTAGCGTGGCCTCACCGCTCGTACCTATGACTGGATCTGGGCCATCGTTCGTCTCCTGGAAGTTGACGTCGTTGACCCATCTCTGCTGGATGAACTCGAACTGTTCGGAGATGTCAGCACAGTGGGCATTGAAGAGAAGGCCGCGCTCAGCGTCCTGACCGTGGCCTCGTCCCAAGGCAGGGTCGAAGTGCAGGCCGAACGGTATGCCCCGGCGCATGACGCGGTGCTGATCGTCCAGGAAGCGCTCGTCGCGCGGGTAGGTCTTGCGAATGTGTGCGAAGCGTGGCGTCTTCGTCCCCTCCGGGTCGTCGTCGTAATCGAAGTCGTTGTCATCACTCCCCGCATGGGCCGAGCGGTTGTCCCTGTTGGGGGCCGCTGCCAGCGGAGTACCGCTGCGCCAGCGACCGACAGCCTTCGCCGCCAGGCGGTCCTCTCCGCCCTCGACGTGATGAGCTCCGGCCTGGCGCATCTGGGCCCACCAGCCGGGCACGTCCTGGACGAGGCGCCGCAGCACCTGGAACGAACCGTCCTTCATCCAGCCCGACACGGCGTCGGGATCCCGGCCGTGCTCGTCGGGGTAGCCGAGGACGAACTCGCCGGGCTTGATCATCTCTGTGCCGGGGTGGCCCTTGCGCTCATCGGGGTTGTTGGGGTCGGGTTCGTGGAACTGCCTGACTCCCGGCTGCGAGATGCCGTCCTTGAAGCCGAAGTGCTCATGCCCCTCCCTTGCTCCAGGCAGAGTCCTCCCTTTGAGCCTGAGGACCGTCCCCACGCGGTGGCGGGCAGCCATCTGTTGGATCTGGTCGATCTTCGTCTCGAGATCATCTGGATCGTCGGCCGCGACAGTCACGACAGCGTCGATAGCCGTCTGATCCGGCCCCCCGAAGACCCAGTTCTCGGGGGCGCTCTTGCCCACGTCTCCGAGTCGCCTCGCCCGGTCGGCGTCTCTGGGCTTGCCCAGGAAAGCCTCGAAACCCGACTCGCGTCCATCGGGGGGGTTGCGCAGGGCGTCGCTCAGGCGCTGGAAGTTGGTGGACAAGGTGCGCAGTCCGTCGATCGTCAGGCCAACGTTCACCCAGACTGCCTTCATCGGAGGGTCGTCGCCCCCGCGCTCCTTCTTGGCTGCGCTAAACGCCTCGTTGAAGCCCTCAACCTGTTTGGTGGTTGCCACCAGCGGCTCCACTTCACCGAGCCAGAGCCGCGCTTGCTCAGGCTCCTTGAAGTTCACCAGCAAGAACGACATGTGATCCTTGTTGAAGGCAGAAAGCACGTTGCCTTGGATCTGCTCCGACATCTTCAAGGGGAGTACGTTAGCCAACTGGGGCCTCCTTCGAGCCATCGTTGATCGACCATCGGAGCCAAGTAAGACATTTGGCGATGAATTCGCGATGAATATCGGGTGAATTCGCGACGAGAGGCTACGGCGTTGAGCGTGTTCCTCCCTAACTACTTGTGGGGATAACAGTTTTC
>DASSJP010000022.1:0-5624 GCA_035691165.1 Rubrobacter sp. | reverse complement strand
CAACGAAAATATAGTTTCTGAGCAATAGTCCCCTCTCGCCGGGCTCCCTACGAAGGTTTGACCCGCCCGGCTTCGTATCCTCAAGTCCTCCTGGCCAAGGAGGCGAACTTGGTGTACTGCTCCAGCCAGGCGAGCTGGACCTTGCCCGTTGGCCCGTTCCTGTGCTTGCCCACGATGACCTCGGCGATGCCCTTGTCATCGGAGTCGGGATTGTAATATTCGTCTCGATAGAGGAACATCACCATGTCCGCGTCCTGCTCGATCGCGCCAGAATCTCTAAGATCTGAGAGCAGAGGACGCTTATCGTGGCGGGCTTCGACGGCGCGGGAGAGCTGGGCTAGTGCGAGGACGGGGACGTCGAGGTCGCGGGCGAGGACCTTGAGTCCGCGGCTGATCTCGGCGATCTCCTGCTGGCGGTTCTCAGAGCGGTTGCCCTGACCGACCATGAGCTGCAGGTAGTCTACGACGACGAGCGAGAGCGGCATCTCGCCGGCGACGTTCAACTGGCTGGCGAGGCGCCTGACTTTGGCCCGGATCTCCATGAGCGTCACACCAGCGGTGTCGTCGATCCAGATCGGTGCCTTGCTGACCTCAGCCACCGCGCGTACCAGCTTCGGCCAGTCCTCTGCCTTGACGTTGCCGCTCCTCAAGGCCTGCGCAGGGATGCGCGTCGTCTGCGAGATGAGCCTCTGGACCAACTGCTCCTTGCTCATCTCCAGAGAGAAGATCGCCACAGGCATCTTCTTCTCTCCTGCGGCGTGCCAGACGGCGTTGAGAGCCATTGCGGTCTTTCCCATCGCCGGTCTCGCTGCGAGTATGACCAGATCACTCTTGTGGAAGCCTGTGGTGAGGCGGTCGAGGTCTTCGAAGCCGGTCTCGACGCCCGTTACTTCGCCTTCCTGTTCGTAGAGGCGTTGGATCATGTCCAGAGCACCTTGCGCTAGTTCCGAGACGGGCGCGAGATGCTCCCTGAGCGTCCTGTTGGAGACGCCGTAGATGAGTTGCTCCGCCGAGTCGAGGGCCTCGCTGACGTTCTCGGGCTCCCTGAAGGCGTCCTCCGTGATGCGGCTACCGACGTCTATGACGGCCCGAAGCAACGCTTTGCCGCGTACGATCTCCGCGTACCTGCCTGCGTTTGCCGCCGTCGGGACGCTCTCGACGATCTGGAAGACGTAGGGCCTTCCGCCTATCCTCTCGAACTCGTTGACGCTCCGTAGCTCGTTGGTGAGCGTGAGCTGGTCGATGGGCTCGCCGCGCGAGTAAAGGCGCATCATGGCCCCGTAGATGATCCTGTGCACCTCGGAGTAGAAGTCTTCGGCAGCCAGCCGCTCCGCGACAGCCGCGACAGCCGACTCTGAAACCAGCATCGCACCTATGACTGCCCGCTCAGCATCCAGGTCATGTGGCGGTACACGGGCCGCATCAGCCCCAGTCTCTACGCTGCGGATCCTCCCCCGGCGTTCCATAGCGTACCAGGATGCAGCATAAAGGCCCCCGTTACAAGACGGGAGCCTTTACCTTCTGGTTTAGATTGTGCCTGAAGCTACAGTTGAGATATAGGGCACAGGAGGGGCGGTGCATGTAAGGGCGGTTCGCGAACCGCCCTTACTCAGCTACAGCTTTCCTGCTACAGCTTGGGAACCACGATGATCTTGACGCTCGCCTCGACCTCGCCGTGTACCTGGATGGGGACCTGGTGGGTACCGAGGGCCTTTATGGGCTCCTCCAGTCGAACGCGGCGCCTGTCAAGACGGATACCGCGGGCCCTCTCGATCGCGTCGGTGATGTTGGCGGCGGTGACTGAACCGAAGAGCCTCTCGTCCTCACCGGTACGCGCCTCGATGGTGATGACGCTCTTGTTGAGGGTGCCTGCGATCTCCTCCGCCCTCTCTGCGAGGCGCCTGTCCCTCTCCTCGGTCTCCTCCATCTGGCGGCGGGCCTCCTCAAGCTTGGCAGGGGTCGCCACCTCGGCGAGGCCGCGCGGGACGAGGAAGTTGCGCACGTAGCCGCGACTCACGTCAACGATGTCGCCGCGCTGTCCGATCTTCTCGACGTCCTTGTTCAGTATTACCTGCACTGCTCCTACCTCCCAACCACGTAGGGCAGCAGCGCCATCTCACGGGCGCGCTTTATCGCTGAAGCGGCCTCCCGCTGGTGCTGAGGGCACAGACCCGTGACCCTGCGGGCACGGACCTTTCCGCGGTCCGAAATGAACCGACGCAGCACATTGTAGTCCTTGTAGTCGACGTACGCGACGTTCTCCTTGCAGAACACGCAAGGCTTGCTCTTGGTCGGACGTACCCCACGTGGCGGTCCGGTTCTTCTCTTACCCATTCATTACCTCCGAGTAGAAGTTAAGCCGGGACCTCGGCGGGCTCCGGCAGCGGCTTGTGGGCGTAGCTCGGCGGGAGCTTCACGACCATGTGCCTGAGCACGTCGTCGGAGACGCGCAGGATGCGCTTCAGCTCCACGAGGGTGCGCTCGCCCGCGGTGAACTCCATGACCACGTAGAAACCGTCCGTGCGGTGATCTATCTCGTAGGCCAGCTTGCGGCGGCCCCAGTGGTTGGGCTCCCCGGCCTCGCCGCCCGTGCGATCGATGATCGTGCGGAAACGCGCGACCGTGTTCTCGACCTGCTCCTCGTCGAGCTCGGGGATCACTATGAGCATGGCTTCGTAAGTGTCGATGTTTGCCTCCTCCGGTCTAGTATCGGCTTCCCCGGCGACAGGGAAGCAGGGGCTTATTGGATTGCCACGATAGTGTAACAGCGGGATCGAACTGTTACAAACGACGTTGATTGGGAATTTTGGGTTCTCTTTCATCTGACCTTAACCGGGGCGGGTCTATACTCTGTATGTGGAAAATGGTGCAGGCATCGCCGTCGAGACCGTGGACCTGGGGAAGGTCTACGGCGAGGGCCCGACTGCGGTGCGCGCCCTCAAGGACGTCACTCTAGAGTTTCCTAACGGGGAGTTCGCTGCGATCATGGGCCCTTCGGGGTCGGGGAAGAGCACGCTTCTGCACATCCTCGGTGCCCTGGACAAGCCCACTTCGGGGCGGGTGATCGTCGGGGGGACCGATCTCTCCGGGCTTTCGGACAAGAAGCTCACGCTCCTCAGGCGGGAGCGGATGGGCTTCGTGTTCCAGTTCTTCAACCTCATCCCGACGCTCTCCGCCGAGGAGAACGTGCTGCTGCCCGTGCTCATCGCCGGCAAGAAATCCGGTAAGTACGAAAAGAGGCTGGACGAGCTACTGGATCTCGTGGGGCTCACGGGGCGGCGGACGCACCGTCCAGACGAGCTATCGGGTGGCGAGCAACAGCGGGTCGCCATTGCCCGGGCTCTCATCAAATTCCCCGACATCATCCTCGCCGACGAGCCGACGGGAAACCTGGATTCGAGGACCGGCGCCGAGGTACTGCAGCTCCTCAAAGAATCGGCGTCCCGCTTCGAGCAGACCATACTCATGGTCACCCACGACCCGCGCGCGGCGGCGACAGCCGACCGCGCCGTCTTCCTCTCGGACGGAAGGGTGGTAGACGAGGCCAGGAATCCGGATCAGGACGAGATCCTGGAACGCATCAAGACACTGGAATCGACAGGGTGAGAGTATGCCAGGCTTTTTCTTCAAGCTGATGAGTGATGAGGAGGCAAGGGAGATCTCCCGCTGGCACTACGAACCTCCTTACGATTTCTATGACGCCGTGAGCGACCAGGACGACCTCGAAGAACTACTCGACCCGGAGCGCCGGAGGGACGCCTACTTCTCGGTTCGCGACGAAAGCGGAGACCTCGTGGGTTTCTTCCAGTTCGAGCGTAAGGACAAGATAGTAGACGTCGGGCTCGGCATGAGGCCGGACCTCACCGGGAAGGGTCTCGGAGTCGGCTACCTCTTCGCCGGGTTGGAGTTCGCGCGAGAGCGATTCGCTCCGGAGCGCTTCACGCTCTCTGTGACGACATTCAACGAGCGTGCGATACGAGTCTACGAGCGTGCCGGCTTCGAGCGAGGCCATGTGTACACGCACCACACCAACGGCGGCGAGTATCTTTTCCTGGCGATGGCCAGGAAAGCGTGAAGCTCAGCCGTTTCTCGGGCCTGAGCGTCCGAAATCTGCGTGCCAGAATGCAGCGGACCCTGCTCACGGCCGTCGGCATCGTGCTCGGGGTCGGTATCGTCTTCGGCGTCCTCACCCTCTCGGATACCATGTCAGGCACGTTCAAGGAGCTCTTCACCAGGGCCTACGGTTCAGCCGACCTCACCGTCACGGCCGCAGGAGGCAGCGGCGGGTTCGACCAGAAGGTGGTTCAGAAGGTACGCGGCTACGAAGGCGTGGGGTCGGCGGCGCCGCGCTACTCGCTCTCTTCGTCCCTGATCCTCGAGAGAAAAAACCGCCTGCCCGAGGTCAGGACCATGCGACTCTTCGGCGTCGAGCCTCAGTCGGCGCAGCTCGCGACCGGCTTCGAGCTCACAGAAGGACACTTCCCGAGGAGCGGCAGTGAGCTCACCCTCGACGGCGGCTCGGCCAAGAGCGCGGGGCTCGGGATCGGGGACAGGGTAACGATCGGCACGCCGGAAGGACCGAAGAAGTTAAAGCTCGTCGGTCTGTTGCGGATACCGGGTGGATCTTTCGGCGGGCTCGCTTTCGGGATGGCGCCTCTGCCCTTCGCCCAGAAAGCCTTCGACAAGAAGGGTGAGATCTCCGGCATCGCCGTCGAGGCTGCGGATGGCGTCTCCGTCTCCGACTTGAAAGACAGGCTTGACAAGAAGCTCGGGGAGGGTTTGCAGGTCGAGCGGTCCGAGACGCGCACCCAGGAGATCAGCGGCCAGTTGCAGGGATTCAAGCTCGCGCTGCTGTTCTTCGCGGGGACCTCCCTCTTCGTCGGGGCGTTCCTCGTCTTCAACGCCCTCTCGATGACCATCCTGGAGCGCACGCGCGAGCTGGGGATGCTGCGCGCTCTTGGTTCGACGCGGGCCATGATCGCGCGCTCCGTCATCGTCGAGGCGATTCTTCTCGGCGTGCTCGGCTCGCTCCTCGGTGTGCTCTTCGGGTACGGGATGGCGAAGGGGCTCGTCTACCTGTTCGGCAGGGCCTTCCTGTTCGAGATAACGACTTTAGTTCTGACTCCGTTCGCCCTCGTCTCAGCGATAGTCGTAGGGATCGCCGTCACTGTCGTCGCCGCCCTGTATCCGGCACTGCGCGCGGGGAGGGTGAGCCCTGTCGAGGCGATGCGCGCCCGTTCCGGCATATCAACGGGCGAGACGAAGCGGTCGGGGAGCATCTCGCGCTTCGCTCCAGTTTTGGGGCTCGTGCTCGCCGGCGCTGGGGTGCCCTGGATCTACTACCTCGCCAAAAACCTCTCCGCCAGTCTTGGCGGCATCGTCTACGCATCGGGGATCGCGGCAATCATCGCCGCCTTCCTTGGCATTTCATTGATCATCCCCGTCCTCGTCCGTCCGCTTGCGGCGCTGTTCTCGCCCGTCTTGTGGCTCCTCTTCGGGGTCGAGGGGAGGATGGCTGCGGCGAACGCGACGCGCAACAGGGGCAGGACGGCGCTCACGGCGTCAGCACTCATGGTCGGCATCTCGCTCGTCGTAGCGTTCTCGGCGCTGGGCGGCAGCCTTCT
>DASSJP010000021.1:0-2101 GCA_035691165.1 Rubrobacter sp. | reverse complement strand
GGAGTATCACCAGACAGGTTTCTGGAGGCTCTGGTCGGTGGCGGCGTTGCCCTGGCTGTCAGCATGACTTTCCCGAGCAACCCGAGCCTGCGCGCCAGGGTCGCGGCACGGCCCGTCCTCGAAGACCTCGCCACGGCACTCAGAGACTCTGCCGCCGCCCTCATCGGCGGGGACACGAAGCTGGCCGAAGGGGCGCTCGCAGAAGCACGTCGCATAGACGCTCCCGTGGCACGGTTGCGGGAGGAGCTCGACGGTGGATACCAGATCGCCCGCTTCTCTCTGCCGCGCAGGCGGCATCTCGGAAATCTGGCCTACTACGCCGTCGCGACCGACCAGCTCGATCTCGCCGTGCGCAATACCCGCGTTCTCGCCCGCGCCGCCCTCACGCTCGTGCGCGAGAGAGGAGCCGCGCCAGGGCAGCTTCCAGAGGCGATCCTGGGTCTCGCCCTCGCTGTGGAGGCGCTCGCAGGCTACCTGGAGGACCCCGAGCACCCGCTCGACGTCCGCCACTTCGCACTCGGTGCCGTGAGAGACGCAACATCCGTACTCGAAGATAGCAACGACCTGGAGACCAGCGTGCTCGTCGGACAGATCCGCTCGACCGCCATCGACCTCTTGCAGGCCGTCGGCATGGACTCCTCCGAAGCCATGGAGTCCGTTCGCGAAGGGTCGCGCTAATAACTTCGAATAAGATGAGACTCTACAAACCGAACGAGTAGCCGCTACGCGAAGGAGACGTAGATCGCGACCGCCACTGCGGTGAAGACGATGTACATTACGAGCATCTCTTTCAAGGATTCACCCCCTACGGCTGCACCGGGTCGCGCTCCTGCAGGGAGTAGAGCCTCGCGTAGAGGCCGCCTGAGGAGACGAGGTCTTCGTGGGTGCCTGTCTCGGCGACGCGGCCTTCTTCTATCACCAGGATCACATCCACGCTCCTGACCAGCCTGAGCTCGTGGGCTATGACGAAGGTGGTGCGTCCTTCCGTCAAAACGCGCCAGCTCTCCTCGACGGCAGCGGCGGCCTCGGCGTCGAGGCCCGACTGGGGCTCGTCAAGGATCAGGATCGGAGTGTCCCTCAGCATGGCCCGCGCGATGGAGATGCGCTGCCTCTGCCCTCCGCTCAGGCTCTCCCCCCGCTCGGAGAGCAGGGTGTCGTAGCCCTCCGGTAGTTCCCGTATGAATTCGTCAGCCCCGGCGAGTTCGGCTATGGCTTCGACCTCATCGCGGCTCGCACCTGGTCGCCCGTAGGCTATGTTCTCGGCCACCGTCGCCCTGAAGAGCATCGGGTCCTGAGGCACGAAGGTTATGGAGTCGCGCAAGGACTTGAGGGTGAAGTCCCTGACATCTTCTCCGTCTATGAGGACCCTTCCTCTCTGCGGGTCGTAGAGGCGGGCGATGAGGCTCGTGACGGTAGTCTTGCCTGCGCCGCTAACCCCCACAAGCGCGACCCTGCTCCCCGCCTCGACGTCGAAGTCCACGCCGCGCAGGACCTCGCCCGCCTCGTCCTCGTAGGCGAAGTGAACGTTATCGAAGGTCACCCTGCCCTCGAAGGTCGGTGCCTGACGTGCTCCTGGAAGATCCTTCACGGTAGGTTCCGCGTTCAGGAGGTCTATGATGCGCTCGCCCGAGACGAGGGACTGGCCGATCTGGTTCACCTGCCTGCTCAGGGCCCACAGAGGTGAGAGAAACAGCGCCAGGTATGCGATGAAGACCGTCATGTCGCCCAATGAGAGGTTGCCGGCGAGAACCTGCCTCGCCCCGAAGTACACAACGAGCGCGGTTCCGAGCCCTCCGACGATCCCAAGCACGGTGCTGAACTTCGCCTCTATAATCGCGCTGTCAACGCTGGCGCGCAGAGACTCACGGCTCTCTACCCTGAAGCGCTCCATCTCGTCCTCCTCGCGGGCGAAGAGTTTGACGGCCCTGATGCCTGTAATGGCCTCCTGCATGACGCTCGCGATCGCACCCTCCCTAGTCCTGACGATCCGCATCCTCGCTATGAGCGCCTTCCTGTAGCGGCTGACGGCGAGGAAGAGGAAAGGTACGGTAACGAGGGCGAGGAGGGTGAGTTGCCAGTCGAGCCACAGCATCACGGCCAT
>DASSJP010000020.1:0-3338 GCA_035691165.1 Rubrobacter sp. | reverse complement strand
CTTCGAGTCCCTTTCGCAAGGCACGCCAGGTAGACGTAGAGGGAACGGGGCGTCTGATCGAGGCCGCCACCCGAGCCGGTGTCTCGCACCTCGTCTACATATCCATCGTCGGCATAGACCGTGCCGCATCATACCCCTACTACCGGATAAAGCTCGAGACCGAGCGAGTAGTCGAAAGCTCTCCGGTCCCGTACACCATACTGCGGGCGACGCAGTTCCACGACCTGGTTCTTATGGCCATGCGGTTCCTGAACCGGTTTCCTGTCATGCCGATCCCAAAAGGCTTCCTCGGCCAGCCCATAGACGCCGGCGAGGTCGCGGGCCGCATGGTAGAGATCGCGCTCTCCGGGCCTGCAGGACGCGTCCCCGACATCGGCGGTCCCGAGGTCAGGACGATGGCCGACGCCGCCCGCGCATACCTTGAGATCACGGGAAGGCGGCGCAGGATCTTGGAGGTTCCCTTCCCTGGAAAGACGGCGCGTGCGTTCCGCGAAGGCGCGCTCGTGTGCCCGGATCGTGCATACGGGAAGATCCGGTGGGAGGGCTTTCTGCGATCCGAGATGGGAGCCCGTATGAGCCTGCATGGCGCGGAAGGAGTAGCGCGATGAACGAGGCGGCGCGTGGTGGATTTTCAGAGGTCTGGACCCGTGCCGCCCTCGGATTCCTCTCCCTGGGAGAACTTGCCGTCGGGATCTGGGCCCTGTTCCTGCCACGTTCCTTCTACGAAGACTTCCCATCTTCGGGCAGAGACTGGGTCTCCACCCTCGGCCCCTATGACGAGCATCTGATGCGGGACGTGGGGGCTTTCAACCTCGCGTTCGGCGTGCTCTTCGTGCTGGCCGCGATCCTGCTCGAAAGGCGGCTGATTCAGGCTTCGCTCGTGGCTTACCTGGTATATGCGGTGCCGCACTTCATCTTTCACCTCACGCAGACGCACGCCTTCTCCGTGGGAGACAACCTCGCGCAGCTCGTCAGCCTGGGTCTGCAGATCGCCCTCCCTGCTGCCATCCTCGTCGGTGTCGGTTTGCGCGGCCAAAGTAAGGAGGTCCCGCGATGAAAGATACGACGCAGGCTCTCGAACCCTTCGTCCGGCAGTGGGCGATCTTGCTGACCACGTACAAGCGCGATGGTACACCGGTCGGTACCGCGGTCAACATCGTCGTGGAGGGGGATCACGCGTACTTCCGAACCTGGGATACGGCGTGGAAGTTCAGGCGCATCCGCAACAACCCCGAAGTCAAGTTCTCCGCTTGTACACCGCGCGGCAGGCCGACGGGATCTCCGATCCATGCGCGTGTCAGGATCCTCGAAGGTGAAGAGTCGGCGCGCGCCGGACGGTTGCTGGCCCGCAAGTATCCTTTCTCGCACGGCATCCTGGTTCCGACGGTCCACCGTCTGCTCGGCAACAGGACGATGCACCTCGAGCTGAGGCTCGTGGGAGATGGATCGCGGGACCGTGGTTGAGGGACGACGTTCCTTGCTGGACGGGCTCATGCCTGAGTGGCAGTTCGGGGAGAGACACGAGATCCCGGTCGACGCGGCATCCGAACGGGCACCCGAATGGTCAGGCGGGTGACAACGGGCGAGATGCCGCTGGTACGTCTGCTGTTCGAGCTGGACGGCCACCATCCAGACTACGCGCGAGTTTCTCGTCTTCGAGGAGCCTGGTTACGCCAGGGGCGCGATGAACTTCTGTGTCGCGTCTGCGGAGGACCGCGGCTGGCTTATCACCGAGACCCGTGTTCTTACCGATCCCGCTCGCGCCGGAAATTCGGGCTCTACTGGCGGACGATTCGACCCGGCAGCGCGGCCATCAGTCTGCCGCGAAGCGCCGAGCGCGAAGCAGGGTAGATCGCCGTGAGGCTGTGAGTACCGCCCGGATAACGCCACGTGTTCTGAACACGTTGACGAGTCGAGTTCTCCTCTCGGTTCCTGCGACATCCTGCTCGTGCGGGGCTCGCTCCTTACTCTGAGGCAGGTTTCTCGGTTCTCGCGTTGGGCAGAGCTTCTTTACTCTCTTGCACGTACGCTACCGCCTCCTCGAAGGACATCGCGCGTCCTTCTTGCCGTGCCGCTGTCCACGCCCGCTCCCCGAGTTGCTCGCGGGCAGAGTCAGCTACGCGAAGGTAGAGCTCGTGGTCCATCTGGGCGTAGAGGTGGGTCCCCGCGGCCTCGAGCAGCGCCTCTGCGGCCCCGAGCAGCCGGGCGGCCCGGCGAGGCTCGTCCTGGGCCTCTGACACCGCTGCTATTCCTTGCAGGCAGTAGGCGGCGTTCGTTTTGTCTGACACCTCGAAGGTGAGCGCGAGCGCGTCTCGAAAGTATCCGTGCGCCTGCTCGTGTTCGCCCGACGCGAGGGCCGTCTGCGCCAGGAGGTAAAGTGCTATGTTAGCGGCCAACCTGTCACCCGTCCGGTCTGTGAGCTCGAGGGCCTCCTCCGCGTACGCGGCCGCCCGCGGGAAGTCCCCTTGCCTGAGGGGCACGACTGCCAGATGGGTCAGGATGTGGGCGGCGGCCCAATCGTCTCCCAGCTCCCGATCCAGCCGTAGCGTCTCTTCGAGGACCCGGGTCGCCCGGTCGAGATCGCCCAGCTGCAGCGCGGCGAATCCGCCCATCCCGAACAAATACGCCTCCGCGCGGGCGTCCCGAACCTTTCTGGAGACGGCGACACCCTCTTCGGAGATCGCCATCAGCCGCTCGTCGTCGCCTGATCCGTACACACACGCCGCCAATGCCCAGAGAGCTTTCGCCCTCGTTTCGTCCGGAAGATCGTTCCTTGCCACCGTTTGCTCCATCCACATTCGTCCTTCGCTGTGCCTGGCGCGCATAACCCAGTACATGGCGAGCACCCAGCCGAACCTGGAAGCCGACTGCGTGTCGCCGGTCTCGATCGACCACCCGATAGCGGCCCTCAAGTTATCGTTCTCGGTCTCGAGCCTGTCGAGCCACTCCGCCTGACCCAACCCCTTTATATGGGGCTCCGCCTGCTCGACGAGCGCGAGGTAGTACCTGACGTGCCGCCGCCGCGCTTCGTACACCTCGCCGCTCTCGCGGAGCCGCTCCAGCGCGTACTGGCGAACCGGTTCGAGCATCCTGTAACGCGTTCTCCCCTCGGGGCTCGTCTCCACCACGACGAGCGACTGCTCAACCAGGTTCCCGAGCAGCACGAGAACGTCCTCGGCCTCGACTGCCCCTACTTCCTCGGCGGTCTCGAGCGTGAAGCCCCCGGCGAAAACAGACAGACGCCTGAAGATCTCCTTCTCCGGTTCGTGCAGCAGATCGTGGCTCCAGTCAAGCGTTGCCCTCATCGTTTGCTGCCGCTGTGGTAGATCCCTCGCTCC
>DASSJP010000019.1:0-2049 GCA_035691165.1 Rubrobacter sp. | reverse complement strand
GAATCCATCCGCAACCTGACGTCGTCGAGGTGGGTGTACTCCTTGCCGTACCCGGTAGAGCCGCGCACGTTGGGGAAGAACACAGCGTAGCCCCTGCCAAGGAGGTACTGCGTTACGGGGGCGAACGCCGGGCGCGCCTGGCCCTCCGGACCGCCGTGCACGTTGATGATCACGGGCGCTCTCTCCGCCTCCGGCTCATGAAAGAGGGCCGGTATCTCACGACCGTCGAAGCTCGGATAACGTACGACGCGCGGTTTGCGGAAGGTGCTGGGCGGAATGCCCGCACTCGAGGAGCGGGTTAGGCGCCGCGCCTCGCCATCGGGGAGGTCGATGACCCACACGTCGGGGTTGCGCTCGGGCGCGGTGAGGGTGAAGGCCAGCTTCGTCGAGTCCGGCGAGAACTCGAAGCCGCCCACTATGCCCTCGGGCATCTGCGGGTCAGGCATCCTGAGTCCCCTCCCGTTGAAGAGCAGCACGTCGGAGTAGCCGTCCACGTTGCGGCTGACGACGAGGTAGCGTCCATCTCTGGATAGCTCGACGCCCTCCACGTCCCAGTCGTCGGGGGTCAGGTAGTGGAGATCCAACGTCGCGAGATGGAGGCGCGCGAGGCGCAAGAACTCCCCGTCCCTGTCCGTCGCCATATACAAATTTTCGCCGTCAGGTGTCAGGTTTGCGCCGGAGAAGCGCGCATCGCCCTCGTGCGGGGTCAGGAGGATGGCCTCGCCGGTCTCGAGATCGAGCCTGTAGAGGTCGTTGTCCACGTTGGAGTGGTGGCGGGAGACGATGAGGTATTTCCCGTCGGGCGCCCAGCCGGCCACGGTGTGGTAGCCCGAGACCTCCCACGCGGTCTCGGGCTCGCCGTCAGGCACGTCCTGCACGAAAACGTCGAAATCCGTTCCGTTGCGCCGGGTCGCCGTAAAGGCGATGCGTTTTCCGTCGGGCGAGAACCCTCCCGGATAGTGGATGGCCTCGGGGTCGTTGGTAAGATCCTCGACCTCGCCGTCCCTGAGCAGGAAGAGCTGCGAGCGTTCGTTGCCGCCAGCATCCATGCCGAAGACGAGCAAATCCTCCGCCGGCGAGTACTCTGCTGAGGAGATGCGCTCCTCGTAAAACGTCAACTGCTCGGGCCAGGATGGGTCCCCAGAGGCGACCTCCCAGACCTGGGGCACACCGGTGATCTCGGTCAAAAAAGAGACCCTCTTCCCGTCCGGCGACCATCCCGCGCCCCAGGCGCCCCTGATCTTCAGATACCTGGCGAACTCGTAAGCCAACTGATCCCCCTCCGCAGCGTGAGCATGGACGCAAGTCAACCAGGAGAATAGTTACCAGGCCGACATGCTCGGATATACTCGGACGAGTATATCCGGAGGGAGAAGCTTGGTTTTCAGGCGTCTGAGGAGCATGTTCGGGGGAACGGAGGGGAGCGCCGGTGAGCCGTCACCGCTGTACGGCCTCGGGGAGCAAGAAAGGGAGAAGATAGGCACCGAGGATGACCCGCTCCTCGACTTCGAAGCCGCGATGCAACGCAACGAGGAGGCGGAACGCGCCCTCCAGGCAGGCGACACCGGCCGGGCCATCGACCTCCTCGAGAAGAGCGTCTCTGAGGGTTTCGTCGGCAGCCACCCCTACGAACGGCTGGCCTCCATCTACGAAAGCCGCAACCCGGCCGAAGCCCTGCGCGTGTGCGAAGCTTTCACAGGGCTCGCCTCCAGCGGCAACATGCCCCGCGGCGCCCAGAACTCCGCCAACCGCAAGCTCCCCGAGTTCGAGGCCCGCATCGAACGCTATAGACGCTCCCTCGACACAGATCAATAATAAAGGCCAGAACCACGCAAAGGCCCCGCAATCACGGAATATACGTGCGGAATATCCGGCGTCTACGACCAGGCCGTAACAATTCGTAACGTGGGCTTGACGTCAATGTAATTGGTTCACAAATAGACGTTAGTAACGATATGTAGCGCCTTGTAACTCGTTTTGTAGCGTAGTAAGGTCTTGGGCTTGTTGTGCAAGAGATCTGGAGGGGGACTCCGTGAAGTCTTGTCTCAA
>DASSJP010000018.1:0-4361 GCA_035691165.1 Rubrobacter sp. | reverse complement strand
ATCAGACCCTAGTTGAGAGAAGCCCATATTCTGAGTTGGGGAGACAACCGCAAGCACACACCGTGCAGCCAACGCTTACGGACACATCCGCTCACCCTCTGCTAGAACCGCCTCTAGGCACACCTAGTGAGCCTCTCAAGCCAACGGTTCAAACGCACCCCGAAGCGAAACCTCCGTTGGCCGAAACTCTGGTCCGCCGTTTCAAGTTCGACACGCTGCGAAGCGGCGAGTACTGGTTGAACAAGATCGGCATAGGACTTCTACTGCTCGGTCTTGTCTTCCTCTATAAGTATTCTGTCGATCAGGGATGGCTGGTGCCACTGGTACGCGTAGCGTTCGGACTGACTCTCGGAACTGTCCTGCTGGCCATCGGTCTTCGCGTTTACCAGGACCATAGGCACTTTAGTCAGGTGCTGCTTGGAGGCAGCATTGCTGCGTACTACACGACCGGGTTTGCGGCATTCAACATGTACGCCCTAGTAGCCTACCCTATAGCCTTTGCCTTCATGGTTTCTGTGACTGTTCTGGCAGTTATATTGGCTTTGCGGCACGATGAGGTAGTCCTATCTATTATTGGAGTAGCTGGTGGTCTGGCGACACCCTTCCTACTTTACACGGAGTCTGAAAATCTGCCTGCACTGGTAGCCTACACTTGCTTTGTCCTTACGGGTACAGGAGCGATCTACTTCTACCGAGGATGGCGCTCGCTCCTGTTGACGGCCTTTGCCGGAATATGGATAGTCTTCTTGGTAGGCACTTCCAGCATAAGCTGGGGCCGAGGACCGGTCCAGAGCGACCAGTTGGCCCTGCAGCTAGGGGTCATCTTCGGCTGGCTCTCGTTCTGGGCACTGCCCTTGTACCGCGAAACACTCTCTACAACCAATCCAGATAGGTGGTCCTGGCCATCTCTTGGCATATTCGAGGGTTTACGCCCTCTGGCCAGCCGGCACGCCCATATTCTGTCCGTCGTCACGCCGCTTGTAGCTTTGGGCCTTTCGAGGCTGATCTGGCAATGGACAGATGAGAGTTGGGGATGGATCACACTAGCACTGGCCGCTACCTACGGGCTCACGGCCTGGGCATTGAGGAACTCGGAGACGTCGCACGGTCTTGCCTATATCCAGGCTCTCACGGCGCTGCTGTTGCTGACCCTCGCATTCGTCCAGCTCCTGCATGGTAACGCGCTCTTCTTGACGTTAGCGGTCGAGGCAGCAGCGTTGCTCTTGCTCTCACGCAGGTTGTCTGACCGAGCTTTGCTCGTGGGAGGCCACGTTCTGTTCGCGATGGTTGGATTGTGGCTCCTTGAGCGCTTGACAGGTAATCTAGGTGCTGGTGTGCCTGGAGCACAAGCACTCTTCGACACCTCGGCGATTACCGATCTGGCAGTACTTGGCCTAGCACTCGGAGCCTCCACTATGCTGCGTCCCCAAGAAGTGACCTTGGTGTACAGGCTCTGCGTCCACGCAGCATTCCTGGGATGGCTGTGGCGGGAGCTCTCCGTTCTGCCAAACGGGGATGCATATGTCACCGTGGCCTGGGGACTCTACACGGTCGTGCTACTCGTCGCCGGTCTTCAGCTTGCCCGCAGTCGACTCGTGATCGTCGCGATGGGGACTCTGCTCGTGGTTGTCGCCAAACTACTCCTGGTGGATCTGATAAGTCTAGATGCGGTGTGGCGCATTTTGCTCTTCCTCGGATTCGGCGGGATCTTCCTGGTCCTTAGCTATTACCTGCAAGCCTTATGGCGAGCAAAGAGCGGGCCGAGTAAGCCGACAGGGTAGAATCAACTTAACGAGGATGGTGGGCAACAACGGCGATAGTAAGGTTCGCTCACAGCACGTTGCAGCGGTAGTGAGCTGATGGCAACATGGCGCATGACCAGTTACTCAGTAGACCTAAGACGCAGGATAGTCTTCGCCGTAGAAGAAGAGGGCATGTCCAAGGCCCAGGCAGCTCGCACATTCTCGGTAAGCCTCTCCTCGGTCAAGTGCTATGTAAACAAGGCCCAACGCGGCGAATCGCTAACTCCAAAGAAGAGGCCCGGATCTGCTCCGAAGCTGGATCAGATAGGATCTCAAAGAGCGTCCCTACCTCACCTTCCAAGAGCGCTGCGAATACCTAGAGCTCATGACGGGTCTCTCCGTGAGCCGCTCCAGCATGTGCCGCGCCATAGCTAGGTCGGCCCCACCACGAAATTGGGGATCGAGTAGCTACAGAGCATAACGAGTTCGAGAGGGCGACCTCGCGAGTGATGCTAGCTGCGACGGTAGAGCCGGTGAGGTTCTTTTCGTGGACGAGTGCGTTCTAGGCACACCCCGCTCTATCCCATCTACGGCTACGCGCCTTAAGGGAGCGCCTGTATCTGCCGGTGCCGCGAACTCGGGGCAAGAACAGGCTAAGATTGGGTTAGAATTCTTCTCTGCCTGGCAGCGAGCCGATCGGCATGGTGAAGTTGCTAGTATCAGTGTGCGGGTCAGGCGAGAAGGTCTCCCCTATACCCTTGAGTGCTCTCCCTCTTTGGGGAGTGAGATGACCTCGTCTAAAGCGCCTGATTTCTTACACACCTTTATCTACCTTCGAGTCACGAACTTCACCTTGGCTCCCTGAAGTACCGTCTGTCGACGGACATTAAAGCGGGATTGAATCAGCATCTGAACACCTTCGGTAGTACCCCATTCAAGCGTGGAGAGTAGTCAAGCCGCATGAGCGGCCTCCAACAACCATCTCGGTCGTCTCCCGCGCCGCTTGGGTACACTGGCCTCGGGATCTGAAAGATGCTTGCCAGAAGAAGACTCCAGGTTCTTGAGATGTTCGGCGACGCTCTCCATCAAGCCCTCCGGAACGTTCCCGGTCTGCATGTAAGCCCGGCAGGTGTCGGTAGTGATTATGAAGCCGGGTGGCACCGGCAGTCCCAGTCTGGTCATCTCAGCCAGTCCCGAGCCATTGCCCCCTAGAAGGTTTCTCATCTCCTTAGAACCTTCGGAGAACCCATAGATGTCTTTGCTCCTTCCCCCCAGATCTGCTCCTGTCCTTTCACCTGTCTGTATCAGCCTCCCTCCGAAAGGCGCGAAAACCTGTTTCGTTCTCCATGTTAGCAGCGCTCCCAAGCGGGAGGAGTCACAGGCTAGGTAGTCTTCCGCCGCATCTTGAGCGAGGGCTGGGAGCTTTCGAAAAAGGGGCGCAAGTGGAAGCACAGATCTCATTGTTGTCGACGCACCCGGAGGCTGTAGTGATGTGGCGCTCGGTAGCAGGAGGCCAAGTTCAGGTCGGGATCGAAGATTTGGCAGGCTACGTGGAGGACGTAACGCGGGTTGTTGGCAGCCGCCCCAGCACCCAGCTCGGCCAGAGCACATCCATCTGATAGCCTTCCTATATCGCCCGCAACCGAACTCGAAGATCAGCAACTTCGCCTCGCAGGGCCACCAGGTCGATCCGACGGTGCATTTGCGGGGATAAGACCCGTGGAAGGCGCATAGCTGCGTGTTCTCCATGCGTCGCTTTTGTGCCCTATCAACCACGTCGCATCGCCCCGATTCGCCGCGGTCATGCGCGTATTGTGCCCGGAGCGCCGAGGAACTATGCGGGGCATCAACAAAGAGAAGCGACAGCCTCCCACAGCTTATTAAAGACGGCTTCTCTCTTGCTGACTCATCGGCTTATCTGAAGGAAAACAGAGAGCCAACGAGTGGACTCGAACCACTGACCTCGTCCCATTATGAGATAATCCAACGCAGGTAGAAAGGCGTATATACCACCGTAGCACAAGAGTGAGGGAAGGGACTCGCCTTGAGAAGGATGAGGATGTTCTTGGCCGCTACGTTGGCCTCGCGCTGATGTTGGCCATACTGGCTGCACCGGCCCTGGCATTCCACCATGCCTTCTTGCCGGGAGGAGCATGCGGACAGAGCGAGAACGCGGGGGGCAACAACCCCACGGCCACGAGCGCAATCAAAGCCTATAACCCGGCACAGGCACAGACCATGCCGTTACCGCCGACGGGCACGCCAGCAGCGGAACACTCCGAGCTCATCACGAACCCTCCACAAACGGCGGAGTACCAGGCGCCTCAGAAGTAGAGCTCACTAGCACGGTACCGACTGGAGTCGACTTGCTACCTAGCCATCTGTTCGAAACCCCAAACTACACGCCCATCGAGCATTACGCCATCATAGGCGATTGCCGCAGCGCGGGGCTCGTCTCCCGTGACGGCTCGCTCGAATGGCTTTGTTTCTCCCGTTTCGACAGCCCATCCATCTTCGCTGCCCTGCTAGATGCAGAGAACGGCGGGCGTTTCCTCGTGCGACCTGTAGGCGAGTTCCGTACGGAGCGGAGCTACCTAGCGAATACCAATGTGCTTGAAA
>DASSJP010000017.1:0-3004 GCA_035691165.1 Rubrobacter sp. | reverse complement strand
CACGCGCGAGCTGCTCCCTCACGAGCAACAGATCGCGCTCCTCCTCGGCCTTCTTGCGCTCGCTGATGTCCTCGACCACCGAGATGAAGTACCCTGGCTCCCCTGACGTGTCGCGCACTAAAGACACGGTCAGGTTCACCCAGACCGCGGAGCCGTCCTTTCTCAGGTAGCGTTTCTCGGCGGTGTACGTCTGGAGCTCGCCATCGAGCAGCCGCCGCATCTGTTCGAGATTCTCGCCGAGATCGTCGGGGTGGGTGATCTCCTGGAACGTCCTCTGAAGGAGCTCCTCCCGCTCGTAACCCAAGATCTCGCACAGGCGCCGGTTGACTCGGAGCCAGCAGCCGTCGATCCCAACCTGCGCCGCCCCGACGGCAGCGTGCTCGAAGGTGACCCTGAAACGCTCCTCGCTCTCGCGCAGAACCTCCTCGATTCTGCGCCGGTCGGTGATGTCGTTCTGGACACCTACGAAGTTGGTCAGCCGGCCCTCCTCGTCGTGGACGGGCGCGACGTACAGCTCGTTCCAGAACGGCGTCCCGTCCTTGCGGTAATTGCGCAAGACCACCCTGCACTCGCGCTCCTCCCTGAGAGCGGCACGCAACTCGTCAAGTGCGGGCTGGGCGCTGTCCTCGCCCTGCAGGAAGCGGCAGTTGTGTCCCAGAACCTCGTCCACCGTATAGCCCGAGATCTTCTCGAAGGCCGGGTTGACGTAGACGATGGGGTTGTCAGGCAGTTTCGGGTCAGTAATGATGATGCCGTTCGAGCTCGCCGCAACAGCCCTGTCGAGCAGGCGCCGCATCTCCTCCGAAGCGGGTCGCTCCGGATCTCCATCGCGCCGTGCATGTGGAGGGTATGTCTCCAACCCCCGTATTCTACAGCCTCCTTCATATCCGGGACGCGGCTGCGATCCTCACGATTGCCCCGTACGTTAAAGGTCCGTGATTTCAGGGTATGTACAGCAAGGAACGCGAAGCCAGACTAGGAGAGGAGAATAGTAATGCCATACGAGCTACCACAACTGCCATACCCCTACGACGCACTAGAACCAACCATCGACGATCAGACCATGCACCTCCATCACGAAAAACATCACAATACCTACGTCACAAACCTCAATAACGCTCTCCAGAAGCATCCAGAGGCTGATCCAGGTAACCTCGAAGAGCTCCTCTCAAACCTCGATGCCGTCCCTGAAGACATTAGAACAGCGGTTAGAAACAACGCAGGTGGTCACTCCAACCACTCCATGTTCTGGCAGATCATGGGACCAACAGGTCAGGGTGGGGGTGCTCCATCAGGAGAGTTGGCACAAGCCATAGACTCATCGTTTGGATCGTTTGATGAGTTCAAGGAAGCGTTTGGAGCAGCGGCGGCACCAGGAGCGTTGTTTGGAAGTGGATGGGCATGGCTAGTAGCGAACTCTGATGGGTCATTGTCGATAGAGACTACTCCGAACCAGGACACGCCCTTGATGGAAGGGAGGACACCGGTAATAGGGTTGGATGTGTGGGAGCATGCATACTATTTGAAGTACCAGAACAGGAGGCCGGAGTACATAGAGGCATGGTGGTCAGTTGTCAACTGGGATGAGGCTGACAGACGCTATCAGGCTGCCAAGTAACGCCTGGAGGTTACTACTGGGCGACGGTCCACGCTCTATATATACGGCCTGTACCGAGAGCCGGGGTGTAATGAGCCCCGGCTCTTCGGTCTGACGGTTTACAGGATTAGCGTGAAGTCCCTCTATCCTTACCCCACTCCCGCATCTTTCTGTGGATGAAGTCGCGCGGGCTCTCGTTTGCGGGGCCTTCCTCGCGACTCTCCTCCTCGGGTTTCTTCCCAGGTGTCGTTAGCCGATCTATCTGCTCCTTCAGACGCTTCGCTCTGATCTTTCTGGCCACTTCGTCGTCGGGCATAGGCACTCCTTGCGCTTTCACGTATTCTACTATCCCGACGTCGGCGTGTACGCTCTTCATGCGGGCCATGGCATCGCTAAGAAGCGGGCGACGTCAATCTTTCGATCTGCGCACGCCAGGCTTCAGCTTTGCTCTTTGCAGCCTCCTCGTTATTTTGGCCGGCCCTAATCGCCATCTGCAACTGCTCGTTTCCGGGGTCAACGCCGCTGATCAGATCGCTGACTTCCGTCACACTATCTATGGCGGCCCGAATGCTCCGGCCTGTCAGATCGAGCCTTCCGAGGTCTCTGAACTGCGGCTCTGCTCCGAAGTAAGTCTGTTGCCACCAGTGCCCGGATACAGGTTCGTGCCAGCTAATGTACCCTCCTGGGAGCACTTGCCGCGGCTTCTTGATAGCGCCTGTGAAGCTGTATCGTACCCCTGCCTCCTCCACAGGGTCGAAGAAGCGCGGGAAGTAGAAGTCGCTCATCAATATGCCGTTCACGGTGTAACCGTACTCCGCGGCCTCCGATGGATCGCTTACCTCTACGAGGTACTCCACACGTCCCTGATCCTCCTTTATGGACGGTCCAGCGATCAGTCGATCACCGCCAGGATCACACGCCATTTCCAACATTTCGTGGCTGGCGGTCAAAGACCAGCTATTGCTGTATTGAACCAGCGAATACGGTTGCCCCTCATCATCCAAGTGAATGCCCGCCGCGCCCGGCACGCCGATATCTTCCAGCACGATTATGGGCCAGTACCCGAGCGGTACATCCTCGAGTTCGGCGAAGGCGTCAACCGCAGCCTGCACACCCCAGAACGGGGTAATATCCCGGGTCGCCTGTTTGTTCAGAGCGGCGGCCACACGAGCGAGTCTCGAATGGGAGATCTTGCTCGTTTCCGAGACCAGAGCTATATACCTTGGGAACACCCTCTCTCCTCTCTTTATCAAACTTTCTTGGGTTGTGACATCCCAAATCGATGTACTAGGGTAGTACCAAAACGCAACTCCTTTCCGGAGGCTTGCCTTCTAAGCCCTGATCGAATACTCCCTTTTACATTAGGAGAGGGCGATGAGTTCCAGATGAATTCCAGATGAATTCCAG
>DASSJP010000016.1:0-4303 GCA_035691165.1 Rubrobacter sp. | reverse complement strand
GGAGAGGGTGACGATCTCCGAATCCGCCTGACCCGGAAGGACGGAGTCGAAAACGATCTTGCCGTTCGTCCCTGGAAAAGCCGCCCCAGCAGGCTCGTTCGCAAGGATCAAAGCCAGGACTCCCGCAACCAGCGCCGCCGTCACAGCCAGTATTTTGAAGTAATTCGAGGTCGTCATATGCTACCCGCCCATTTCGCCCGCCGCGAAGTCTTCCCTTGCATGCCTCAGCGCAGTATACGCCGCAAAAAGATCGAGATCGTACGACAAAAGAGTGATCTTTGTCGTTACGAATGCGTTGCTATCGTATTGCGATCTGGGCCTGGGCAGCTTCAGCGGTGGGCGTCGAGGACGCCCGAATGCTTCGTGGACAGAGTCCTATCTCCTCTTTCCGACCTTCTTCTTCTTTCTGTTCCTGGCACGTCCGCTCTTCTGGGGAACTTTCCCATTCTCTTTCTTCTCGGTGGGAGGCGCCTTCTCTCCGGATTCTGCGATGGGCTTCTCTTCATCTGTACCAGCCGTCTTGTGTGGAAGGATGTTGTAGATCACGTAGTTCTGGGTGAATGTGATGAGGTTGGACGTAACCCAGTAGACGAAGAGCCCCGAGGGGAACCTGGCGAGGAAGAAGCCGAAGATTATGGGCAAAAAGCGCATGAGCTGCGCCTGCTGCGGGGCCGTGTTCCTGATGGTGATCTCCTGGGAGGCCATCATGGTCAGGACGTAGAGGACGGGCAGGATGAAGAGGTGATCGGGTTGGGTCAGGTCCTTGAACCAGAAGAGGCCCCCTGTCCTGAAGCTTTCGAGCTTGTCGAAGTGCCTGATCGTGTAGTAGAGGACAAGGAAGATGGGGAGCTGTATAACAACGGGCAGGCAGCCCCCGAGCGGGTTGACGTTCCGCTCCTGGTAGAGCTTCGTCATCTCCTCACGCTGTTTCGGGACGTCGTCTTTGTAGCGTGAGCGCACCTCGTCCATCTCGGGTTTGAGCTCCTGCATCCTGCGCATGCTCTTGACCTGACGATAGGTGATCGGGAACAGCAGCCCACGCACGATGATGGTGAGCATGACGATGGCGAGCCACCATGGAGCCCCCCATCCGTGGAAGGTAGAGAGCGTGCCTCCCATAAGGTTGAACAGCGGGTCTAGAAGGTTCCTCAAGAAGTCGAGCATGTATGGTCGTTTCCTTTATCTAGCAGGGTGGCGGGTCGCGCAGGACCCCGCGGGAGCGGGGAGCGACTCTTACACCCAGCCGCCGAGGCCGGCGAGGAGAACGACCAGTGGGCCGAACAGGAGTGCTATGAGGACGGGCAGGTCGCTGGTTTCGCCGGGAACGCCGCCGCGTACGACCCTCGCCCGCAGAGTCCCGGCGGGGATGCAGCAGGCAAAGGCCAGGGTGCCCGAACGCCTGGAGATGCTGACCGTGAGCTGGCCGATGCAACCTGCAGCGCCGAACAGCGCGAGCAGCGGAAAACCGTATTCCAGGTTCGCGTAGACCTCTTCCCTGGAGAACAGGCTCACGAGCAGGCCGAGCAGCACGAGGCCGAAGGCGGGCGAGGAGATCCCCCGCAACGCTCCCGTTACGACCACGGCGCTTCTTTTCTCGAACGTAGTACTCAGACCGGCTCTCCAGACAAACCATAGTTGACGACGCACCGCCCGAGCCCTGAGTCTAGCACTTTTTCGGCAGCCGACGATGGGAGCCGGGCCTGCGCGGAGGGCCCTCCTGCGATAAGCTAGGTGCCCCGCCCGCGGGGATGATAGGGGTTGAGCGCAGGAAAGGAGGCATCAGTTGGCTGTAGAGACGGAGACCATCAGGAACGTGTGCCTCATCGGGCACAGGGGCAGCGGCAAGACGTCCATAGCCGAGGGTATGATCGGGCTTGCTTCGGGACGCAGCGGTCCGACGAGCGGCGTACTAGACTACACGGACGAGGAGACCGAGCGAGGCATGACGCTCGGCATGAGCGTCGCCCACTTCGGGTGGAAGGGGCGCCAGGTCAATGTCCTCGACACCCCCGGCGACGGGGGATTCGTAGGGGACGCTTTCGTGGCCCAGAGGGTCGCAGACTGCGCGATCCTCATCGTCCACGCTCAGGACCCGATCCAGGTCGTCACAGAACGCGTGTGGCGAAGGGGCGAGAAGGAAGGCATCCCTCACGTCATCGTAGTCAACCATCTGGATAGAGAACGCACGGACTTCGGGGCCGTGATCGAGCAACTCAGGGAACGTTTCGGGCAGGCAGTGGTGCCGCTCAACCTGCCCATCGGACGGGAGAACGATCTACGTGGCATCTACGGGCTCCTCAGCGGTACCGCCTTCGTGGACGGCGGGCAGAAGGCTGAGATCCCTTCCGGCATGGAAGACGAGGTGGATGCAGCCAAGACGCAGCTCTTCGAGGCCATCGCCGAGAGCGACGATACGCTTCTGGAGAAGTATCTCGAAGGAGAGGAGATCACGACCGAAGAGGCTTTCGATGGAATCCGCAAGGGTATTGCAGAGGGCCTCATCATCCCCGTACTGGCTGCGAGCGCGGAGCGAATGATCGGGATAGACCGCCTGCTCGACGTGATCGCAGGCAGCGCCCCGAGCCCCGCAGACCGGTTGCGCTGGATCACGGAAGAAGGCGAAGAGATCCCGTGTGAGGACGACGGACCCTTCGCAGCATACGCCTTCAAGACCTACGTAGACCCTTACGCCGGACGACTGAGCGTCTTGCGGGTCGTGAGCGGCCGATGCCGCTCTGACGAGGCGCTCACCAACCCGCGCACCGGTTCCTCGGAGAGGCTCGGAGGCATCTCGCACCTCGTCGGCAAGGAGCGCAACTCTGTTGACGAGGCTGTCGCCGGGGACATCATAGCCGTCGCCAAGCTCAGGGATACGGCGACCTTCGACACTCTTTGCAGGCCCGATAAGACGATATCCTTCGAGCCAGTCGAGCTACCGGAGCCGACGTCGGCGTTCGCTGTGGGGGCCAAAGCGCGCGGCGAGGAAGAGAAGGTCTTCGACGCGATAAGGCGCATCGTAGATGAGGACCCTTCGCTCAAGCTGGAGCGCTCGGAGGCGACGGGAGAGGACATCCTGGCCGGCCTCGCGCAGATGCACGTCGAACTTGCCCTGGAACGTATCGAGCACCGCTACGGGGTCGAGGTCGAGGCGAGGCCGCCGAAGGTGCCTTTTATGGAGACGATCACGGGCTCGGCACAGGCCCAGGGCCGCTACAAGAAGCAGACCGGCGGCAGGGGACAGTTCGGGGACGCGAGGATCGAACTCTCCCCACTGCCGCGCGGCTCTGGCTTCGAGTTCGAGAACGGCATCGTCGGTGGCGCCATACCACGCCAGTTCATCCCCGCCGTGGAGAAGGGGATCATCGAGGCCATGGGCGGAGGGACGATTGCAGGCTACCCCGTCGTTGACGTGAAGGTCCGCCTCCACGACGGCGCCTTCCACAGCGTGGACTCCTCAGAGATGGCGTTCAAGGTCGCGGGTTCTATGGCCTTCAAGAACGCTATCGAGAAGGCCCATCCCGTCCTCCTTGAGCCGTACGTGAAGGTCGAGGTACTCGCGCCATCAGAGATGGTCGGCGACATCATGGGCGACCTCTCTGGCAGGCGCGGGCGCCCGATGGGCATCGAACAGCGCGGCGAGCGACAGGTCATACAGGCCGAGGTGCCCCAGATCGAGATGCTCACCTACGCCCGCGACCTCCGCTCCATAACCGGCGGCCGCGCCAACTTCCACGTCGAGCCGGGCCACTACGAGGAGGTCCCCCCGAACCTTGTGGACAAGGTCCTCGCAGCCAACGAGAGGGAGGAAGAGAAGGCGGTGAGTTAGCATTTCAGCTGGTCAGCAGGGTGGTGCGGTTCGTTGCTTCCTGGCGTTCCCCGATAATGAACCGGGTGACGTTCCGAAAGTGGCGCGGCCCATCGCCGTCAGGATACATTGCGGCCAGGATCGCCTCCTTCGCCTTCTGCTGCCGTTCCGGCGCTAGCTGAGCAGCGGTGACGCCCGCCAGCACGTCCCAGGCCGAACCGAAGTCCTCGAAGTCGAAGCCGAGTGTCTCGGTGTCGATTCGAGCCTGAATGCCCGCAGCCGCAAGCTGCTCGAGGAATGGTTCTGGGTCGGCCAGGGTGCCTGGGCCCACGCCGGGTACTGGCGGGGGTGGTGCGAAGCTGCCTGCAATCTGCTGGAATTGCACGATGTCACATTGATCCGGACCCGCCCAGACCGCGCCGACGAGACGTCCGCCGGGACGCAGTACACGCGCGATCTCCCGTGCTGCGGCTGCGCGGTCGATCACATACATCAAGC
>DASSJP010000015.1:0-5507 GCA_035691165.1 Rubrobacter sp. | reverse complement strand
ATAAGGTGGCGTTGCTGGTACTGCTACTCGGGCTGCTCTCGCCCCAGCTCTCCCTCGTCGCTCAGGCCGTCCAACAGCGCAGGCTGCCCGCCGCAGCGACTCTCCTTGTTGCCCTCATGGGGGTGGGCTTACTCCTCGCGGGCAACGCCGCCTCAGGCTACGATGCGGCGCACCCTCGTCCCGACACGCTCTTCTATACCTTGAACGCCGACACCGGTGAGGCGAACTGGGCTACCCTGGATCCAGAGCTGGACCAATGGACAAAACAGTTCCTGAGCGAGGGCACCGAAAAGCGCACGGTCGGAGAGCTCTACGGTGGAGACGATCCCACCAAGATCCTGACAAGCTCCGCGCCGGTTGCTCCCTTGCAGCCACCTAAACTTGAGCTCTTGGGGCAGGAAGCAAACGGCGCAACACGCACGCTGCGGCTGCATCTCGTCTCGCGCCGAGAGGCATGGAAAGCGATCATCCTCCCTGGCAAAGACATAGAGATCCTTGGGTGGGGAGTGAACGGCGAACCGTCTCAAGACATAGACGATGAGATTTTCGAGTACAGGGTGCTTCCCTCGGAGGGAGCCGATCTGGAGGTGAAGGTGCGAGCCTCAGGGCCGGTCCGGTTCACGGTCATCGACCAAGCCCATGGGCTACCCAGAATACCGGGCGAGACGTTGCCGAAGAGGCCAGAGAGCGTAATGCCAGCCCCGCTACCGACGGAGGCGGAGGCGTTCGCAGGGTATCCGACCTTGGTGAGTAAATCGTTTGAGTTCGGCAAGGGAAGCGATCCCCAACGACAGCAGCCTGAGGGCGGCTGAGGGGGCGGCTTCCGGCGAAGCTTCCTCACCTGTACCTACCCAAGTGACAGAGATCGTGTGCCCATCACCGCTCGCCGGCCAGCAACCGGGCGATCCTGCGCGTCGCCCTTATCCCGTAGATGGCGGCCCTCTTGGAGACCAGCCCAGACACGGGAGCTAAGACTACGTGCCGAAGTCCGACCTCCCCGAACGCCCCGAGCGTGCCGGCAAGCTGCTCGGGTGTCCCCCACATGAGCGGACCTTCCTCTACCAACCCGGGTGGTACCGCGGCTATGGCCTCCTCGATCGTTCTTCTATCGTAGCGTCCTGGGACGAAGTCCACGTACCCGCGGAAGTGCTCGCCGAAGGGGTGTTCTGCCCCGACCTTTCGCCAGAGCTCGGCCGGAGCCGCCAGGCCAAAGGCGCGGATCGCCTTGGTCTCAAGCATAGCTCTTGTCTCCTGCTCGGTGGGGCCGACCACCACGAAACGGTGCAGGGCGGGGGTGATCTCCTCCGGGTCCCGCCCCGCCTCCTGGGCCGAGGCACGGATGGTCTCGAGCTTGGAGGCGTACTCGTGTGGGGAGCCCAACATGGTCGGATACCAGCCGTCCCCGTAGGTGGCGGTCAGCTCGAGCATCCTGGGACCATGTCCCGCGACCCAGATCTCGGGAGTCTTGCCTTTCGGAGCTTTTAGATCCATAAGCGCCCCGTCGAGAGTGAAGTACTTGCCCTCGAAGTCGATCGGCCCCCGCGACGATAGGCACATGCGGATGATCTTGAGCGCCTCCTCAAGACGATCCACCGGGTGAGAGAAGTCCAACCCGTAGGGATCGATGTTCAAGCGCTCCCCGGCTCCTATGCCCAATATAGGGGCTCGCTTTGCCATATGCGAGAGGGTGAGCATCGCCTGGGCTATCAGGACCGGGTGGCGGCGTATCGGCTCGGTAACCCCTACTCCGAGGCGAAGTTTGCCAACCCGGGAGGCGAGGTAGCCGAGGAATACCTGGTAGTCGAAGTGCTCATGTGGAGTGGGTCGCTGGGCGGCGAGCCAGCTGAATTCTTCGTCCCATATGGCCGTAGGAAAGATGTTCTGGAAGTGGTCAATAACCATCACCGAATCGAGTTTCATCATCCGGGCGAGCAACACGAACGCCCGGACGGTGCCGAGCGGCGGTTGCGTGCCAATTTGAAGCCCTACGGCAATCTTTGAGGCAACCATCACTTCGCCCTCTCACTAGTTAGGGGTTTACAGTGTCTTTAGCCTTAGGCTGATGCACCCGAGATGGACAAAACCGACGTAGGCCTCCGACCGGGCGTTCGTGGCGCACCCCTAAACGCCGGATGTTCGAGAGCTACGAAGAATCGCACTATTCGCGTCTAGTAATGTAGCGTCTAAGCTTGTCCCCGTCTCGGGCCTTCGGTCCTTTCCTGAGCTTTCGGTTTGGCACGATCGTCTTAAGCTCACATCCTTTGCCAGTAGTCTTCGGAGCTGCAGGATCACCTGCGTGACTCCCTGGTCAACAGGTCCCGAAGCATCGGGAACTCGGTGCGGGCGTGTTCGTCCATGGCTCTGGAGAACTTGGGGGAGAAGTAGAGTCGAAATAGCGGGTCCAGCATCCGACCTGGCCCGCCGAAGCCGGCTCTGATCGTGTGCCGCAATGCCACGCCACCATTGTGATCCCTCAGTTCGAGAGAGAGACGTACCGGGAGAAGAACCCTCCACCGCTTGAGTTGCCAGACGATCTTCTTTCCGCGTTCGGCCTGTACCACGACACCTATCATTCGCACGCGACGTCTTCCAATGTACTCGTCCATGTAGAATACGTCGCCGATGTGATTCTCGCATCGCTCCAGGGCGTGTAGGTGCAGGTGTATGCCCGGCCACCAGCGCCGGTAACTCTCATCAGTTGCGCCGAGCAGGAAGTCGAAGATCTCCTGAGCGGTGATGCCCTCGACGAAGATCGCGCTCTCAATAACAATCATTGTACTTGTGCGTCTCCTTCCACCCTAAGCCCTCCGCAATAGGATTCTGCCTCGGTTAGGAACGTATGGCATGATCAATGATGATCTCTCCTGTAGGCAGGATTGATCAACTCGAGCCGGCTAACCCACATCACATGGCACAGATTGATTACGAAGTTGAATAATTTGTGTCAAGGAAGATGCTTGAGGAGGAGTTAGGCTGAGGTCACAACAAAACAGATTGGTGGCAGGATGTCCTATGCAGAGCGCCGGACGCTGCACTGAGGAGGCCGTCATGGTGGTCAAGAACGGACATAGAGCTGACGGCAGTAGCGGGCGGTTCCGCTGGAGGTCTAAGCCGGTGTACGCTACCAAGAAGATGGTCCAAAGCTCGATGGCCGTAGTCAGGGAGCATCGGCGGGCGTATCTGATCCTGAACCTCCTCTACTACGGGCTAATTGTCGCTGCGATGGCCTATGCTGCCTTCAATCCAGACTTGCAGAGGACCCTGTGGACAGAAGTGGGGAGAGGTTTCAGCACTGGTCCGTTAGAGGAGCTCGTCGGCGCCTATAGCGGTGGTCAGGTCTTGCTGGCCGCCCTCCTGACCTTCGCGGTGAATCTCCTTGGGGGTAGCTTCGTCTACATCACGCTTCCTTCGCTGATCATCCCCTTCAGTGGGCTTCTGGTAGGAGTGTACAGGGCGCTGTTGTGGGGCTTGTTGTTCTCCCCGACAGGCGTAGTGGGCGCTGGCCTCCTCTTCCACCTGCCCACGATCATCCTGGAAGGGCAGGCTTACGTCCTTGCCATGCTGGCTGCCTATGTACAGGGTATGGCGTTCTTGCGGCCCAAGAAGAGCGTGGGAGTAAGGACTCATAGACAGGGTTACTGGGAAGGGGTGAAGCTCTCGGTTCGCGTCTACCTGCTGGTAGTCGTCGTGCTGTTCGTGGCTGCGGTCTACGAGGCGGTGTCTGTAATCTTTATCATCATGTAAGGTGGCCGCCAGGAGGGAGATGGATATGCAGTTCGAGGCCAATGCCACCATCCATCGCCCGCTGGAGGATGTCTTCGGATTCTTCAGGGATATCCACCAGCAGCCCAGGCGAGAGGGATCCGTGGTCCCTGTATACGACAAGATCACTCCTGGCCTGGTCGGCGTGGGCACCCGCTTCCGAGAGGTAGTCAGATTGTTGCCGGTCCTGAGAGGCGAGGTTATCTCGGAATTAGCCGGCTACGTTCTTCTCCACAGGCTCGATTAAGGGTTCGTCGCGTTCGGGTAGATGGATGGCGAACTCACCTATCGCTTGGAGCCGGTCGTCGAGGGGGTGCGGGTATCCGAGAGGCTGACGCTGCGTCCACGAAACACGCTGTTCAAGGTGCTTGGTCCTTTGATCGGGGATGGCGTTCTCACTGGCGAAGGGATGTAGCGAGAAGGAGTGCTCATGGACGATAGTGGAAAGGATAAGGAGTGGTGGACGGTGCTCTACCTCGTAGCGTACGTGACTACCATCGTTCTGGGCGCAGCCTTGCTGGTTCCACTGGGCCGCGCAGGAACCGGACTCGGGGCCATACTCGCTCTCGCGGGTATGCTCCTGCTGGTCTGGTGGTATGCCAGGAACTTCATCCCCTCATCCCGAATTGATCTGCTACCTTAACCTCCACAGACGACAGGATACGTTGCAGATCGGTGGTTGAGCAGGTCCGTATCGGGAATGCATAGAGTCGCTGGTAGAGCCTTCGGATTTCCGTCATGGAGGTTAACCTATGGACAAAAGACGGAAGGAGGGAGACACGATGAAGCGCACTCCAGAACTGAGGACTCTTTCCGAGGATCATCACCACGGTCTGGTGCAAGCTCTTCGGCTCCAGAGGGCAACCAAGGTAAATTCGGCGGAGGCCGTAGTCAAGGGATTCCTGGATTTCTGGCAAAAGGACACCGCCATCCACTTTCGCAAAGAAGAGGAGGTACTCCTCCCGGTGATGGCGCGTTACGGAGGAGACCTCTCCAGGGAGCCCCTCGTAGAGATGCTCGAAGACCACGCGCGCATCCGAGGTCTCGTAATGCAGTTGAGCGACGAAGCGTTAGGTGGGAATGTTCGACTAGAGACGCTCCATGAGATCGGAGAGCGTCTCCAAGCACACATACGTCTTGAGGAGCGGGTAGTGTTCCCTCTCATCGAGGAGTCTCTTCCAGAAGCTGCCCTGACGGAGCTGGCGACCCGCCTAGAGGTCAAGGAGACTGGCCCGCGCGTCGAGCCGTGGGTCCCTGCAGAGGAGCTCTCCTACGCGCCGTGGCCGGGTCCCGGTGACAGCGAGGGAGGAGGCTACGATTAGATAGCCGGACGTCTGAAGTCCGAGGCCCTTATCCCCGAGGCTGTTGACGACAACTTTGACGACAACCTGGGCAACACCTAAAGGTATGGGGCGATATATCTCTGCTGAATTGAACCCATAAACTTCCTGCAAATCAGTACGTTACGGGACGACCCAGTACGAGGGCAAAGATCTCCCTCGCGGACTGCTAATCCGCCGGTCGCAGGTTCGAATCCTGCGAGCGCACGCGAAGAACCTGAAGTGGGGCTTAAGCAATTTGACCACAGCCGACAAAGGAATCGTCGCGTCAGCAATTGTCAGCAGTAGAGGCGATATCGGCAGGTACTTGGCAAAGCTCTAAGTACCTGCAATTAGAGAGGCTCTTCAGAGAGCAGGTGCCCGATGGTTGCTCACACTTCGAATTGGTAAGTGCGTTGAGGGTAT
>DASSJP010000014.1:0-7625 GCA_035691165.1 Rubrobacter sp. | reverse complement strand
GGTCCAGGTTCTGCGGAGTGACATCGAGGCTTTGGGAGTCGAGATCGGGCTCGAAGATCCGGCCGAAGCGGCCAGGATCTTCGACCGGCTGAAGGGTGTCTCATGGAGGGGCGATTACGTTAGGTCCGACGAAGGCTGGGTCGCAGCCTGGGTCAGGGAAGTGAATTAGGACCGGTTTCAAAACGTCGCCTACACCAACGACAGGCCTTAACGGACTCTTGTCACCAGAGCAAGGACACAGCACAGTATCGGGCACTACGGAAGACCGGATTCTGCAAGCCAGGAGATCGTCGAAAAGCTGCCGGCGTCATGCGGGGGGTTCTTCATTACTCTCTAGTTGATCAAGCGCAGAACGCAGCAGCGTGCGCGCGTTCGAGCGCATAACCTCCACCGCCTCCTCGCGGGAGAGCCCGCCCATGTCCGTCAACCATACCAGAGCTTCGATGCCGAGCGTGGCGCCTATCCCGTAGACCAAGCGCCGTAGCTCTGGATCCGGCATTCGTCCCTGCAGGGGAGCTAAGGCATCCTCAACCCATTCGATGCGGCGCCCTCGCCGCAGCGGCAAAGTCTCGCCGCCCGCAGGTTCGCCTTCGAGCGCGAGGCGCAGTTGGGTACGGTACTCGGGCTCGTGCTCGACGATTCGCCGCGTCAGAGTCTCGGCTACGTTTTCGAGCCGTGCTAGCGGGTCTTCTGGTGGGTCTGCTCCGAGCAGCGAGTCCATCTCGAGCTCTGGAATAGTAGCGGCAAGCAGTGCACGGGTATTCGGGAAATAGCGATACGCCGTGGTGCGACCGATGGCCGCCTCGGCGGCCGCCTCCTCGAGCGTTGGTGTCACCCCTCTCGCCAGGAGCTGGCGTGCGGCCGAGATCAGCGCATCCCTCGTGCGGGCCTTCTGATTGGTGCGTCCCGTATGTAGATATGGCACATCCACTTTCATTACGGTACCACATACCACTGTGGAATTCATATATCCATTATGGTATACTATGTTCCATTAATAACTGGGTGTGCCGAAGGCGCACGAAAGGAGGAGAAGCGAATGAGTACAGCGGTACCGATCATCCGGGGAGATGGAGAGGGGGAGCGCCTATGGTTCGCCGGTGGAGGCGTGATGACCATGAAGGCCACAGCAAAGGAGACTGACGGGGCGTTCACCCTGATCGAGGACCGGATGGCCCAAGGCAAGACGACCCCGCTTCACACCCACCCAAACCTGGACGAGACTTTGATCGTGCTCGAGGGAGAGATCCTGGTTCACACTGAAGGGACCGGGCATCGGGTTGGGCCGCGTGGAGTTGCGGTGGCTCCGCGCGGCGTCCCGCATGCGTTCATGGTCACCTCGGAGACCGCACGGATTCTCGTCCTACAGACGCCCGGAAGTGGCGAGGCCTTCTACAGGGACGCAACCGAGCCGGCGACTGCAGAAACCGATCCGGATAGGCCACCCGACTGGGAACGCCTCCGGGCCGCTGCTGAGAGCCACCCCGACATCATAGAGATTCTCGGTCCGCCGCCGTTCGAGGCCGCTAAGGAACTCGCCGGGACGGCTAAAGCGGGCTGAAACCTGGAGCGACCCACCGGCCTGCCACTCACCGAGGTGGGTGCGAACAACATATCCCCGAACCAGGAGGAGGTGCCTATGGCGAGATCGGAGCTCGTCGATGACGGGCTGTGGGAGCTAGTGAAGCCGTTATTGCCGGATCGCCAGCCACAGCGGAGACCGGAGTGCCATGGCGGCTGGTCCCTCCGCAGATCGGTTGACCGCTTGGCGACGGCTTCGGGAGTAGCAGCGCACTGGAGTGTGGCAGCGACTGCACCGCACGTTTCTCCGCCTTCTGCATGCCGCCGGCCGGGTCGAATGGTCGCGGGGGGACGTGGACTCAAGCCACGTCCGCGCTCTTCAAGGGGGGCCTGGCCGCGCCGGCTCCAAGCACCACCTGCAGGCGGACGCCGCCGGGGTACCGCTGGCGGTCTCGCTGACGGGCGGGAACGGTATTATCCAGCTGCTTCCGCTCGTCGACGGCATCACGCCTGTAGTAGGCAAGGTCGGTCGCGCCAGCGTCCCGACCGGATCGTCGCCGACCGGGACTACGACAGTTACCGGCGCGAGCTATGGCGCCGTGGCTTCAAACCGGTCATCGCTCGCCGGGGAACCGAGCACGGCTCGGGCGTTGGGTCGTGGAGCGTACCTTCGCGTGGCTGCACAACTACCGTCGCCTACGCGTACGCTGGGAACGTGACCCGGTCGTGCATATGGCCTTCCTCACCCTCGCCTGCGCACTTATCTGCCGGCGCTACCCTAGGTTGTTTTGAAACGGGTTCTTTGAGCATTGCAGCACGCTACGGCCTGTGTTCATCAGCATTTCAGCCAGTCAGCGAGAACCAAAGACTGAAGGCAGATAGCGCGAAGCGATGGGTTTCCTAGTCTGTCCTTAGCCGCGCCGTTCCGGCCCTCCCGCCGCGCACCTCGACCTCGACCGGCCCATCGCCCCGCACGACCCAGACCGTTCGGCTGGCGTAATCCGAGGGCAGCCCCTCGAAGAAAGCAGGGCTCTTCCACCTGTTGCCGGTGAGCGCGGAGCGCCCCGCGAGGTGTCCCAACTCGACCTCCGGTTCTCCTGACACGAGGGTCGCGCTTTCCGGTAGCCCGATCGTGACCTCGACGGGTTTGGCGAGCTTCTTGTCTGTGGCCACCTTGCTGACGTTCGTCGGCAAGTAGCCTGCGTTCTCGACGACCAGCTCCAGACGACGGAGCCCCGGCGAGAGCTCCTCCGTCGCGAGGCTGGTCCGCAGGCGCGGCGCCGTGGATGCGTGGGAGAGGGCGAAGCGGGCCAGCTTCTCGCACTCGGCTTCGAGGTATTTCGGAGGCGGATTCTGGGCTGTGAACTTCGTCTTCCAGCCGCCTATCTCCACGCGCCCGAGCTGGGGATGGTCGAAGGGCCTCCACGGGACGAAGCCATCGCCTCCGAGCTCCCTGTCGTTCCAGGCGAGCATCTTCAGCGAAGCCTCCTCCGGCGGGTCGCGGAAGAACTCGATGAAGTTGTCAACCTCCACGCCTGCGGCCCGCGCCATGGACCAGAACTCGATGGTGAAGGCGAAGACGCCGTAGTAATCGTAGGCCCAGTCGTCGAAGGCGCCGGTAATGTACTTCTTCGGCTCGTAGGTGAAATCGTGATAGACGGAGATGTTCGGGTAGCCTGTGATCTCCGTGCCCCGGTCGCCAAGCGCTTTGTAGACCGCGAGGTCGTGCTCGCGCATCTCGTCGTCCGGCCTGTTCGAGTATGGCCTCAGGATGGCGCCGCAGAACGTGTGGTAGGTGTGCACGCCGAAGATGTTCCTGTGGTCGAGGAAGAAATCCACCTGCGCCCTCGACTCCGGCTCCGAGAGTGGGTAGGGTCCCGCATCCCTCTCCTCGTCCTGCCAGTGGTACGGGTACTGGCGGTTCATGTCGAGGCCGTAGAGGGGACGCGCTATCTTCCGCTCGAAGCCGTCGTAGTCCTTGAAAGTCCCTTCCCTGTAGAGCCGGTAGTATGTTGCCCCGGCTTCGTCGGGGGCCCGGGGAACCATGAGCCTGGCGTCCTGCCCGGAGGCGCGCCACTCGCCGTTTGCGTCCTCGACGCGCATCTGGAGGATGTTGCCGTCGCCGTCTACGTCCTCGGGGTGGAGGCCGGGCTCCTCTTCCGGTTCGGGCCAGGGTCGCAGGGTCGCCCTGAGGGTGAAGGGCGTGGTCAGGTAGCGTTCGGCGCCGTCGGGGGAGAGGCGGGGAAGTACGTAGAAGGTCTGCTCGTCGAGGAGGCGGGTCGTGAGGTCGTCCGAGCCGTAGTTTTCGATGAGGTGTTCGATCAGGTACAGCGCCGCCATCGACCCCGTGACCTCGCCCGCGTGGGTGTTTCCGTCGACCCAGAAGGCAGGCTTCGTGTCGGCTGCTCCGGTCTCGGCGTTGGTCAGCTCAGCCAGCCAGATCTCACGTCCCTCGTAGCTCTTGCCGATGGACTCGATCCTGCATAGCCTGGGGTACTCTTCAGCCAACTCGTGCAGCGTCCGTGTGAGCTCCTCGTAGCGCAGATAGGTGCCGAAGTTCGTCTTCATATTCCCCTTCCTGACGTGAACCCCGCCTATTATGGCCTATCCAGACGAAGACGAACCACCAGATGTAGCATCCCCATTTGACACGCTCCATCATGTTGGGTAACGTCATGGTCGCCCTTCGACACTGTACCTTGAGTGTCTTCGGGCATATATAATTAATGCATTCCAGGGTGTGTACGGCGAAGGTGGTAAGAGGCTGGAAACGTCGGTTGGAACGGTCCTCGCGGGACGCTACAGAGTAGAGAGCACGCTCGGTGCAGGTGGGATGGCTGTCGTCTACAGGGCTGAAGACGACATCCTCGGCCGCACCGTCGCTCTGAAGACCCTCCATAACCATTACGCCGAGATGTCCTCCTTCCGGCGGCGCTTCAGGCAGGAGGCGCGCGCGATGGCCTCCCTCGATCACGAGAACATCGTGAAGGTCTACGACATCTCCCAGGACGGAGAGGTGCCGTTCATCGTGGTGGAGTGTGTCTCCGGCAGGGACATCGGGGACCTCCTCGGCGGTCGCCGCGGCGGTCGCCTCAACGAGCAGTTCGTAAGGAGGGTGGCGACGCAGCTTCTGCACGCGCTCGCTTACGCCCACAGGCAGGGCATCATCCACAGGGACATCAAGCCCTCCAACATCCTCCTTACGCCGGAGGGGACCGTCAAGGTCGCCGACTTCGGCATCGCCCGCATAGTCGAGGAGGACGACGTAGCGACAGGTGAGCCTGGTGAGATCGTCGGCAGCGCCCGCTACATGTCCCCCGAGCAGCTAAGGGGCGAGGACGCGACGCCGAGGAGCGACGTCTACTCCGTCGGCGTCCTCCTCTACCACTGCCTGACTGGAAGGCCACCGTTCTCGGGCGACGTCAGGAGCCTCGCCAGGCAGCACATGCACAAGGACCCGACGCCGCCGCGCAAGCTGAACAAGAGGGTCACGCCGGGTATGGAGGCGGTGATCATGAAGGCCCTCTCGAAGGACCCGAGGGACCGGTATTTCTCGGCGAACGCGATGCTGGACGACATAGAGATAGCAGCCCCTTCCAGGTCCTCCGGGACGACGGAGTCGCCCAAATCACGCCGCAAGGCTCGTGGTGGCGGTCTCGTCCTCGCCTCTCTAGTCGTTCTCATGCTCCTTCTGGGCGGCGGGGCGGCCCTTGCCTCGGGGCTCGTGGGCCTACCGCTGGGGGACGGCGTGGCTGACACCCTGAGCCGGATGACCCCTGTCGAGACGAAACCCCCAACGCCACCGCAGAGTGTGCAGGAGACCACCCAGGCTTCCGGCGATGCCACTGCTGAGGAGGCCGGCAGTGAGAACGTCGCCGCCGTGGCCGAGACGACATCGAGCACGCAGGATCAGATGGTACCTGTACCCGACGTGACCGCCTTCTACGATTACTTCGCGGCTGACAGGCTGGAGAACAGGGGCTTTGACGTGAGGTTCGTCTACGAATACCACGACGGTTACGCACCCCGCGGTGTGACCTGGGCCACGGACCCCTCAGTGGGCACCCTCGCCCCCGAAGGCTCGACGGTGACCGTGTATGCCACGCCCAAGGATCTCCCGCTGCCGCGGCGGCTCCGCTAACCAGGCACGTCAACTTCCTTTCAGACCGGCGCGGTAAGCCTCGCGCCTGAGCGCGACGGTACGGTAAAGGAGGAAGAAGGCGACAGGTAGCGAGCATTCTTCCTCTACGTCGAACGTGGCCTCATATCTCCGGTTCGTTAGGCCTCCGGAAATGCGTACCGCAACTTCCCCCGCAGTCACGGCCTCTGCGGTGTTGCGCAAGAGGGACAGCCTGGCCTCGTAGAGGCGGTCGAGGCACCTTATCTCAAGCGTACCCGGCGCTACCGCTGCCGTGAGAATCTCCGTGTTGCCGGACAGCATCGTGTAGCGTGGGCGGGCGACGCGTGAGATCCGCGCCCCCAGGTCCCCGGCTTCGAGCTCCGCGCCCCCGGGGCCGTGAATCCGTAGACGTCCGACCTCATCACCCTGCCGGTCCAGGATGGTGAAATCCAGAGCGAGCAGTCCGCGTGCCCGGGCCGTGAAGAAGCCGGCGAGCGTCTTCCCCAGTCTTCTCCAGGGCGTAGGGTCTTCCGGCATGGGGCTCATGGTACCCTCCTCATACGGTAGGGATGCGGTGGAGTTTCCGGGTGGGAGCGGGTAAATTACGCGAAAAGCGGAAGAGAGCGTGGAAAGCAATGGAGCTTAGGAACAAAGAGGAGCTGAGGAGCGAGATCCTCCAGTACTGGTTACGAAGCGCCTGGGTCTATCCCTTTCAGGGGCCGGACGAGCGCACCTACCTGCGCCTGACGCCTGGCGGCAGGCTAAAGATGCGGCGCAGGATCGGCGAGTTGGAGAAGGCTCTCGGGGTCGAGGGCACCGAGCTGGCCAGGCAGGAAGAGGCGGGTACCCTCCCCGTCGAGCGAGACAGGCTCGAACTGGCGATGATGGTCCAGGCATACGACTCCGAGCGGCGTCTGATCCAGAGCCAGGGCGCCACCCTGGGAACCCCTGCGGTCACGCTGGAAGAGGAGGCCGGCCCGGATGCGGTTTCCTAAGAGTTCCTGATCCTGCCGCCCAGATGTTGTGCCTGGGCGCGTGAGGCCGTACTTTCCCTGGTATCGGTGTGTTTTTGCGAACCTGGATGAAAAGGTGGCGTACTCATCTTTGCCGTGTTAGGCTTTCCGGGCGGCGCTCGTTCGGGCCAGGGCGAGAGGTCGCCAGCTAAAAGCGAGAGGGGGGGACCTCTCCACAGTAATCTGTTGTTCGGGCGCGTGGGAGGCCGCACGCGGAGGGTAGATAGTTGAGTCTCAAAAACCGAAAGATGAGAGATGAGCGAGGGGGAAACGGGCGTGGAGGGACATCTCCCGGCTATACCCCATCTAGCCTGAACCCGTTCAACTCAGGCAAACACAGTAGCCGGCGTCGTGGGATCACTGGCCCGATAATCATTATCTGCGCAATTATAGCCGTGCTAGTGGCGGCGGACTTCTGGCTGAACACGGGCAAGATACACCGCGGAGTCGAGGTCGGCAGCGTCTCGTTAGGCGGAAAGACACCATCCGAGGCGCGCCAGGCCGTCAGGGACCAGGCCATGGGACCGCTCAAGGAGATAGAGTTCAACGGCCCAGAGCACTTCACCCGCAGGGCCGATGAGCTCGGCGTTGACTTCAACATAGACGAGACCGTGGATAAAGCCTACGCCGTCGGGCGCGAGGGCAACCTCCTCGACCGCCTCTCAGAGCGTCTGAAAGCGTCCTTCGGCGGGGCGACGATACCCCCTGATATCGACTACCGTCCTGCGAAGGCGCGGGCCGAGGTGCGTGAGATCGCAGGCCAGGTAGACCACCAGCCGCGGGAGGCCGACATGAAGGTCTACGGCTCGGAGGTCGAGGTCACGAGGTCTCGCGACGGCTACCATCTGAACACCGCTGCCACCATGGCGAGCTTGGACAGCGCCATCGACGACATGAGCGGGAAGGCCAGTCTGGTCGGCGACGTACTCGACCCCGATGTCACGACGGCCGAGGCCGAGACGGCGGCGGAG
>DASSJP010000013.1:0-5239 GCA_035691165.1 Rubrobacter sp. | reverse complement strand
CCTATCACCCCAGATTGGGTACCAAATAGGCCGTTCCTGGGGGTTTGAATCCCGAATCATGTTCGCTATCAGCTCAACGCCGACTCTTTCAACTGGCTGAACACTTCCACGCACTCGGGTGAATAGGGGATAATAGGGCGGGACTGAGTGACTTATACAGCTACAGGAGGATAGGATGCAAAAGCGTATCCTGCTGGTCGAAGACAACGTCCAGTTCAGGGAGGACTTCGCGCGGGCGCTGGAGCGAGCGCTGGCCTCAGAGCCCCTCGACGTTGTGTTCGTGGAGGCGGGCTCTCTAGCGGAGGCCCGAGCACGGATTAGTGAGGGCGGGCTGGACGCCGCGCTGATCGACTTGAGACTACCCGACGGGGATGGGCTGGACTTGTTGCGGGAGCTCATCGACGGTGCAGCCAGCAACATTCCGACGCTCGTCCTGACGGCGTACCTGGACCACAATGTGGCCGCCCGAGCGTTGGATGCGGGGGCGAAGGGTGCACTCTCCAAGGTGGTTTCGGTGCCGGAGACAGCAGAGGCAATAATGAGGCTAACCAACTCTGGGCAATCAGGGGGATGAGCACACCCTTGCGGTGTCACAGGTCGTACGTCTCGGGTGAAAGCGCATACAAGAGAGGTGCTTGCTACGCTTGCGCATTCCCTGTGTTTTCAGAGATTCTTCCCCGGCGCATGCGGTAATTGGCCGCGTTGATCTCGGCCCCCAGCAGCACCACAGACGCCGAGAGGAAAAGGTAGAAGAGGAGCCCTACAGCCGTCCCGAGGCTTCCGTAGGTCAGGCCGCGATTCGCGAAGTTGGCCAGATAAAACGAGAAACCCAGCGAAGTCATCGACCACGCGATCACCGCCAGGAGTGCGCCGGGCGCGGCAGACCAGAATGACCGATCGGTGTCGGGGACGAAGCGATAGACGACCGACAGCACCGCCGCGAGCAGCAAGAGTGCTACTGGGAAGCGCAGCCATGCCCACAGTGCCGGCCACGCCTCGTCTAGCCCCGCCAACCCCGCGAGCCACCCTGCCACCCGCGGTCCGATCAGCATGAGTCCACAGGCGGCGATAAAGGCGAGCGCGAGTAAGGGACCGAAGACCAAGGCGAAGGCGAACCGTTTCCACCGCGAGCGCGTCTCCTCGACCCCATAAGCGGTGTTCAGGGCCTCCGTCAGGGTGAAGGCTACCGCGGAGACCGACCACAATGACAGGACGATGCCGAAGGAGAGCAATCCTCCCCCTGCCTGCTCCCGCGCTTGCTCGATCAGGGGCCGCAAGAATGCCGCCTGGGCCTTGCCCTCTTCGGCTACGGGCTCTAGCGGTTTTGGGACTTGCTGCGTCGGCGCACCCATGGCTGCATCTATTAGTCGGTCGAAAACCGCGTCGATCTGGAGCACCGCAAGCAACGCGAATACCAGGATGATGAACGGGAAGAGCCCGAAGAGACCACGGTAGGATAGCTGCTCCGCGTAGATCGTCATGCCATGCTCGAAGAAGTTCCTGATCGAGCGCTTGCCCAACTCAACCATCTCGAGCCTTCGTGGTCTCGGAACCCGCGCCCCTAGTCCTCGACGCGGCGGGCACCGCGTTGACCGTAAGACCAGCGCAAATTGGCAAGATCACGATCCTGTTCCGGCGCCGCAGCTCTGGCTCGTTGGGGTCAGGCCTGCCGGGCCCGCTGCCGGTCCCGCATCCTGAAGGCGAAGACGATGAGCCCTATGCCCACCACTACCGCGAAAACCCCGATGAATGGCGCCAGCGAAGAGACGTCGGAGCCCGCCAGAGCCGCAAGGACTACGCCGAGGAGCACCGACAACGCGCCACTGCCGGCGAGTAGCCACGCGCTCTCTACCTCGCTGCGCAGCATGATCGCGGTGGCTATCTTGAGCACGCCGGTTGCAAAAGCCCACCCTACGATGATATAGAGCACTCCGCTTGCGGTGAGTCCGGGCCAGAGAAGGGCCAGCAGCCCGGCGATGACGCCTACCGCTCCTTCGATCAGAGGAAGCCACCTTCGCGCGCCTCGCCCGGGCGTTCTGAGCGCGGGCACGAGGACGATTCCCCCATCCACTATGGCGTAGATGCCAAAGAGCAGGGAGATCACAGCGAGAACGGCACCCGGCCACAAGAGGACTACGAGACCAAATATCAGGGCGGCCAGCCCCCGTAGCGCCAGAACCCGCCAGTTGGCCGCAAACGCGCTCAACCTCTGCCTGTAGCGTCCTTGGCTGCTCATGTCCATGTCCTCCTCGGGTGAGTTCCCCTGCGTTTCTTCAAGGCATGCCTTGCTTTAGCAATACCGTCCACTTCTGGATCCCTCGTCGCTGTAGCGTCGTCCCACCGCGATGCCAACGGCACCGCAGATCACTCATATCAAGGCGCCTTTGTAGACACCATCAGTCACCCAATACACGCCCACGAGCGAAGACACAACGACGAAAACAATTGCGGAAAAGATCATGGTCCCTGCGTCCTGGCGATCATTCCAGTATCCACTTCCCGTTTCCTGCGCTCCTTCACCCCAAGATGATTCTTGAACTCTCCGCGCTTGAGCCACGCTGGTCCGTTGGATTGTGTTCGATGGCTCTGGAGGAGTACCCCAACTAGTTCTGGTTCCCCTTCCAAAGAGGACTCCCGCTCATTGGGTTTTGGTCCTACGCTAGAAAAGCTCCCGACCTGAATGGCACCTATCGGTTCGTGACAATCTTCGCCTTGTAGTGGGTTGGCCGCTCCAAGGCAATCTCCTCATCTCTTACTCTTCGGCGAAGGCCACTCTCAGCTATGCCTCCCCGCTCCTCCCCTAGTCGCTGGGAACCGTCTCTCCTTCGCTCAGCCGCTGGGCAGGGATTCCTTGCTGATCTCGGGTGTACTCGGCGACGTCAGCGAGAGCCATCAAAGCCTGCCCTAGAGCGATAGGCCAGCTGGCGAAGAGCACGGCCAGGGGTCCTCCGATAAGGATGATCGTAAGTACCTGCCAGAAGCTGTTGGCCCCAAACATGGCGAAGATCACCCCTATGACGACGAAAATGACGCTCGCAATCCCGATAATGTTCAACACCGTCGACCACAGCCTGAGTGCCCCGTAGTCTCTGCTCATCTCTTTTCCCTTTCTTCGTGCCGCTTACTTAATACAGGCAGCAATTTGTAACTAATGGGACCGATACGGGCAGGTGTACCTCCTTGATTTCCCGCATTACTCTTCTACGCGCTTGTAGCAATCTACTCTCACCGCAGGAAGGCTTGCATCGCCCACCGAAAGGTTTCCCCTAGGGGATTTTTGTCTCAGGAGGATGACCTGTTGGCTCAGCGGGGCGTAAGCTCAAGGAGCATCGCGCCGCGCAGCGGCAAACGGCAACCGGGTCGAAAGGACGTTGCGATGGACCGTTACCCCGATATAAGCGAGCACGGCATGATCGGCGATCTTCAGACGGCGGCCCTTGTAAGTACCGATGGAACCATCGATTGGATGTGCTGTCCTCGGTTCGACTCACCTAGCATCTTCGCGTCCTTGCTCGACCACGACCGCGGCGGGCACTTCCGCGTCGGGCCGGACAGGGACGACTACGTGAGCCGGCAACTGTACTTCCCCGACACCGCGATCCTGATCACACGGTTCATGACCCCCGATGGGGTCGGGGAGGTGGTCGACTTCATGCCTGTCCTCGGGGGCGAGGCGACTGACCATCACCGTCTGGTTCGGCTGGTGCGCGTGGTGCGCGGCACGATGCGCTTTCGGCTGGAGATACAGCCTCGCTTCGATTACGGGCGCAAGCCGCACAAACTGCAGCTCTATGATGACGACGGGGCGCGCTTCGTTTCCGATGACCTCACACTGACGCTGCACCGCGCCGAAATGCCTGGCCGGTCTACGCACGAGCAAGGAACCTCCCTCGAGCGTGACGGCGACGGGCTGCGCATGAGCAGAACCTTGCGAGAAGGTGAGATCGCGGGAGTGGTGATGGAGTCAGCGGGTGGAGCGCCCAAGGCGGTGCACCCTCAGGAATTGTTGGAGCTCTTCAATGACACGGTGCGCTTCTGGCGCGGTTGGCTCGACCGCTCCACCTACAACGGCCGTTGGCAGGAGCAGGTAAACCGCTCGGCGATGACGCTCAAGCTGATGACCTACGCCCCGAGCGGTGCGCTGGTCGCCGCCCCGACAGCCGCTCTACCGGAACAGGTGGGCGGAGAGCGCAACTGGGATTACCGCTACACCTGGGTCCGCGACGCCTCATTCTCCGTGTACGCGCTGCTCGGGCTCGGATACACCGAGGAGGCCGCAGCCTTCGGCAGATGGCTCAGGGACCGTATTCGAGAGCAGGAAGGTGAGGGATCGGGCCCGCTGAATATCATGTACAGGATCGACGGCTCCTCAGACCTCGAGGAAGAGGTTCTCGACCATTTCGAGGGCTACCGTGGTTCCCGCCCGGTACGCATCGGCAACGGCGCGGCCGATCAACTTCAGCTCGACATCTACGGTGAGGCGATGGATTCGATCTATCTCGCCGACACCCACGGGCTGCAAGTAGGGCATGAGGGCTGGACCCGAATCGCTGACATGATCGACTGGCTCTGCGAGCACTGGAATCAGCCCGAGGAGGGCATCTGGGAGACCCGCGGAGGCCGCCAGGAATTTACCTACGGCCGGGTGATGTCATGGGTGGCGCTGGATCGCGCGGTTCGACTGGCCCGTCAGCGGGCGCGACCGGCCGACCTGGCACGTTGGATCACCGAGCGCGACCGCATCTACGAGGAGATCCTGGAGCGCGGCTGGAACCCCAAGCGCGAGGCCTTCGTCCAGCACTATGCCAACGACGTCCTCGATGCATCTTTATTGCTGATGCCGCTGGTGGGATTCGTCGCCCCGAGCGACCCGATGTGGCTCTCGACACAAAGCGCCATGGACAAGGAACTGGTCTCCGACAGCCTGGTCTACCGTTACGATCCGAGCGCCTCGCCCGACGGTCTGCGTGGCACGGAGGGAACCTTCTCCATCTGCACGTTCTGGTACGTCGATGCGCTGGCTCGCTCGGGCCGGCTCGAAGACGCGAGGCTAACTTTTGAGAAGATGAGCACATACGCCAACCACCTCGGTCTGTACTCCGAGGAGATCGGGCTGACGGGCGAGCAGCTTGGCAACTTCCCGCAGGCGTTCAGCCACCTGGCGCTCATCAACGCGGCGCTCAACCTCGACTTCCAGCTCGACCACGGTGCCGGCCGGGTCGAGCCGGTGCACTCACTT
>DASSJP010000012.1:0-4770 GCA_035691165.1 Rubrobacter sp. | reverse complement strand
AGAGGTGAAGCCTCTAGGCATCTTTGATAGGGTGCCAGAAAGTCCGGCCCTGTGCGTAGGAGGGGGGAGATTAACACCCAGGGCCGGGTTTCTTCTATCCTCTATACCCCAGAGCGGGCCAGAGCAATCGTAATCGTTTCAATGCATGTTCATCCAGCACCACATAGGATTTACATATACGGCGAGGAGGATCTTGGAAGCCATCCTCGTTGCCCTGGGAAGGCAATCTATGCAGGATGCTCGATACGACCCTCCGAGAATTTTCCTTCTACGCACTCGGGTGAATAGCGCATAGCCACGGCCCAGAGGGTCCACAATTCATCCGATAGTCGCACTGAATTCATCGCCCGGTGCTTCACTCATGAGGGCGGGCCCACATTCCGAAAGGAGAGGCTAACTGACGTGAAAGCTACCCTTCCAGGAGGCCGTGAACCCGCCCCTAAAAAGGAAACCGGACAACCTCAAAACGTGAGAGAGATAGCCGGTTGCGCTACTGGCTCCGCCACGCCCCTTACCTCAAGCGCCCATCTTAGGGAGCGGGCTTCTAAGCCTCTAATTCAGTCAGGTTGTCCCTTTCCTCACTTGTAAAAGTAACATAACCGCAGGGAGGGTCAAGGCGTCTCGCCTCCTCCCAAGAAGCTCCTACTGCCGAACTTCGGACAGTTTCTCCACGTTCGACTTTAGCCATTTGAATCAGATTGGATGGTGTCGCTCACCGCCCCTGCGCTCAGACCTGCGCTTAGAAAGTGTCTATCTCGAGGTGGCTACGCACCCCGCTCTGTCCGATCTCGGCGACGAAGCTCGCAGAGCGGCACGAAAGGGCTAATCCTTGACTTCTAGACCGATTGCCTGGGTCGAGGATAGCTGTTCTTGTGCCACTGTGTCTCGGCCTCCTACTCGTTGGCACGAGTAGGAGGGATTTTGCTCCGTAAAGGCTTCGGGGACTTTTTGCGTATTGGTCGCCTACACCGACCCGCAAAAAGAGATGCGGCTTGCCGTGCAGCCCAATGGCTAAAGTCGAGCTCCACGCACTACGGTGAATAAGCCTCGTAGAGCTACCTGTCCTGAGCACTGATCAAGATTGGCCAGCTGATTGAGCAATCTGTGTCATGTCAGTGGCTTACGCTGTAAGTAGACTTACACTGTAAGTAGGCTCTAGTTGCTTACAGAGAGCCCTTTCGGAGAGGAGGTCGTCATGACTGCTCAACACGCTCCACACACAACGCCGATATGGAGAAAGTTCCTCTCGCTACCACACAAGCGCCTCGGATGGTTGACGGTAAGGCTGTCAGGCGTGGGCGTGACACTCTTGTTTATGCTGGGCCCCCTAACAGCAAATACACCAGAACTACCAACGGTAGAACCTTCGGTTACCTTGGTTTCCATACCAGATTTCGTCAATGTGGATGTGGGCGATGTAAGCGGTATCCAGAGAGATGGGTATCTCGGTTGGGACCCTGGCGACCCCAACTCCATCAACGACGACTACCGTGACACACTCAATGTGGTTCTCGATCAGGTCGCAGCGGAGAACCCAGACGCCGTCCTGGTTGCAGGTGATGAGGTCAACGGTCACTGGGGTTACGCGGATACTGATCACACCGGCATCTTCGGCCCCGATAACACCTACGAGCACAAGCTGCAGACCATCCGAACTGCAGGCCAATTCTATTACCCAAAGTGGAAGGACCGCTTCGTCCGGCGCGGCCTTAAAGTGTATCCAGCGGTGGGTGACCACGAGGTCGGCGACAACCCGTGGCCGAGCGGTACGTTCGAGAATCGTGCATTCGGCGCCTACAAGGATACGTGGGCGCACAGCTTTACTGCTGACGGAACGAAGTATGCCTTGCGACCGAAGGGAACTCCTTACGAAGGGACCGCCTACGCGGTGAAGCTGACCCCCGAGACGCTGCTGATAACCGTGGATACCTTTGCCAAACAAGACGGCGCAGTGCATATCCGACTAACCAGCGGCCAGTTGGACTGGGTTCGCAGAACCATCGAGCAAGCCAGGGCCAGCGGCGTCAAGAATGTTATCGTGCAGGGACACGTCTCGGTGCTAGGCCCGGTAAACAACCAGAACTCCTCCAACCTGATGTACGAAGGCGGCAGGAACTCGAAATTCTGGCAGATGCTCAAGCGACACGACGTAGACCTTTACCTGGCCGGCGAAGCGCACGATATGACCGTGCACACCGATGGCACGCTGGTACAGGTCACCCACGGCGGGTACGTGGCGCGTGGCATCGCCAACTATCTGGTGATCAAGGTCTACCAGGACCACATCGATCTGGAGTTGAAGCAGTTCTCCGGCCGCACCTTGGACGACACCCGCGAACTCTGGCAGATAGACAACAGACGCCCCCCGCGGAGCCAGGTAATCGATCCCGGTCCGCGATCCGTAGGCACCATGACCATAGACAAGAGCACCGGAGAGACGGTGCTGCGGGACCGCACCGGCAAGTTCGTAGAATTTGCCTTCTACGCACTCTGGTGAATAAAGGCAAGAGGGAGGGTCCCAGCCCCATAGGACTCGAGACCCTTCCCACTCTCCCTACCTTTGTGGGACAGGTTCTCCTGTCAAATTAAGACCCTCACTATCCGAACACGGCGAACCCAGGAGGCAACCCTTCAAAGAAGCTTTGAGGGATGGACAACTCAAAGAATCCCGGAACAAGTGAGTCGCGCACGACTTTCTCGCAGTCGGGGGCCACAACATCTTTGCGGTCAGCGAGTACCCGGTCAACCCCTCTACCGCATGAGACTACTCCTTGCCCGCTGGCTTGTTGGTGACGATTATCACATCGGCGCCGTCTCCGCCGGAGAGATTATCTTTCACAGGGGATTCGAAAGTTTCGCCATCGACCATGAAGTCGTTACCTTCGTTGGCCAATAGGTTGTCGGAACTCTTCCCCCCGATGACTGCATCGTTGCCCGGACCCCCGACCAGGTTCTTGTTACCTCTCACGGGGTCTTGTAGCTTACTGGTTACCGCCCATGCCTAAGAGGTTGTCGGCTCCGTTGGTTCCAACGAGGCGATCAGGACCATCAGTGCCTATCTTGTTGACAGCAAGGGCCACCCTGTTTGCCACGACTAACGTCATAGCCATCGCCATCAACAGTAGGATGATTCGTCGCATCATCCTCTCCCTTCCTCAAGGCGAGAACTCGCCCGCCTTCTTGTGTTACGCAACCACGGTAGCAAGCACTCGGCGTTTGACACATCCTCTAAATGAGTCATCGCGCTAGTTCAAACTAAGACTCAATCCGAAAACCGCCAGATTGAGCAGGATGTGAGCGCAAGCAAGCTGAACCAGCGCCAGCCGGTTTCCTGCCTACTTAGACCACCGAGTGCGCAGGCTGCGTCGCTTGATGAGCTACGAAATCGTGCGCTCCACTCTCCATCTCCTCGCCGCGTATACCCTTTTTGAAGTGTCTTCATTCGCCCCAAGATCGACGCTTTTTCTTCTGGGGTTGACTTTGATGTGCGCGACGTAGCCCATGGAAGCCAAGAACTCCCTCAAATCATCCGAGTCATAGGCTTTGTCAGCGCACAAGTGCTGCTCTTTTTGCGCTGGACGCTTCACGAGGGGCGAGACTATGAGTTCGATGGCCGAAACCTTGTCGTGGCGGTTGGCTCCGGTGAGTACGATCGAGATGGGAGCGCCGCGCCCGTCTACCAGGAGATTTATCTTCGCTCCTGACTTGCCTCTGTCGCTGGGGTTGTTGCCCGTCCTCTCGCCTCCCAGAGGGGAGGCGGAATGCTTGGAGTCCATCGCCTGCCACCTCCAACCGATCCCGCCGCGCTCCCTGGCGTAGTACTCGGTCATCCTCTTCATCAGCTTCTCGAATATGCCCATCCGCCTCCACCTCTGGAAACACTCGTGGACGACGCTAGAGGAAACACCAAACCACTCCCGATGAATGGCCTTCCATTGGCATCCCGTCCAAAGCACGTATCAGATGGCGTTGGCGACGGCTCTATCCGATGCCCTTGGTCTGCCACCTCGTGTGGTTATCTTTGTTTGCTTGGGCGAACCCTTCTTGAGTTTCCTCCACAGAGGGCGAGGGAGGCGGAAGTAGTCCACCTTCCTCGTTGTGGTAGCCTCTCTCATAAGGCGCATCTCCTTCGAGGACGGTGATAGTGGCAGCCTCATTCTCGGAGAGATGCGCCCTTCTTCAAGCTTTATGGAGAAGTTCTCGGATAGAGTCTTAGCTCGCCTTGCTGAGCGGCTAATTACTGAGTACTGGTGCGCCCAGTTGAGGTATGTCCGGTCGTATCCTGGAACATTTTGAGATCCTCGTTGAGGAGACCCTACCCAGAGGTTATGCTGGGAACCGCTATCGGGTGGCACTAGTAGGCATCGTCCGAAAACCCGGTAGCCAAACAGGTAAATCTACTGGTGTGGCGTTTCTCTCAGCGCCATAGAGTTCCATCCGTCAAGCACAGCCGCCCCGAAGAGACAGGAGAAGTGCAAGACATGACGAAGCGGAAGGGCGACACAGGGCTGGACTTCGTGACCCTGCGCCTCGGCATCGAACGGTGCGACCCCGACCTCTTGCTTGGCTTCTATGCCGAGGACGCCAGGCTGACAATCGTCAACGCCAGCGCCTCGCAAGTCTCCCCCTTTGAGCTCTACGGAAAGGCGGAGATAGCAAAGCACCTGCGAGCGACCTTCGGCCGGAAATCATTACACCGAGTCGAAGGAGAGGATGTAGTCGGCGATGATCGGGTGACCTTTTGGGAAGCGTGCGAGTATCCGGACGGCA
>DASSJP010000011.1:0-4140 GCA_035691165.1 Rubrobacter sp. | reverse complement strand
CGCCAGAGAGCTGGCTGCCCGCCATCGGATGCCCGCCGACGAAGCGCAGTCCCTGGCCTTCCGCCGCGCGCACGACGGCGCTCTTCGCGCTTGCGACGTCGGTGACGAGGGCGTCGGTCGGGGCCAGGTCTACGACCAGATCCGTCACCTTCGAAATGGGCGCGGCGAGCACCACGAGGTCCGCTCCGCGCACCTCTTTCAGCGTGGAGGCGCGGTCAATCGCGCCATTGTGTGCGGCTTCCTCCAGAACTTCAGGACGGTCCATGCCTACTACCTCCCATCCCGCGTCGCGGGCGGCGAGGCCGACGGAGCCCCCGATCAGGCCAACCCCGATGATTCCGAGCGTACGGCTCACGTTCCTCCGAGCGCTCCAATGACCCGGTCGTTCTCGCCCGAGTCTCCGACCGTCACCCTGCTCCAGCCCGGGTAGCCCAGAGGGTCACCTTCCCGCACCAGGACTCCGCCCCGCTCGAAGACCTCCGGTCCTGTCTCGACCAGGACGAAGTTGCCCTGGGAAGGGACGTAGTTCAGTCCTACCTCGCTGAAAGCGGTTTCGATCCTGTCCCGCTCGCGCATCACGAACCTGGCGCGGTCCTCTATCTTGTCCCTGGCGCGCATCGAGGCTGAGGCGGCGACCTGGGCCGCGAGGTTGACGGAGAAGGGGAAGCGGACCCGCTCGACGTAGTCGGACACCCTCTGACGTGCGATCCCGTACCCGGCACGGAAGCCGGCGAGGCCGTGAGCCTTCGAGAAGGTGCGCACGCAGACAACGTTCTCCCGCTCCAGCGCAAGCTCGTGCGAGCCGCTGTAAGCCGGGTCGGAGACAAACTCCTGGTAGGCCTCGTCCAGGATCAGGAGTACGTTGTCCGGGAGGGCGTCGGCAAGAGCGCGCACCTCGTCCAGAGTCAGGTACGTGCCTGTCGGGTTGTTCGGGTTCGAGATTATGACGGCACGTGTTTCGCTCGTAACGGCGGAGAGGAGGGCTTCGGGTTTGATCTCATGCCGTTCAGAAAGGGGAACCTTAGTAGTCTTCAATCCCAAAGTGGTCGCTATCGAGGCGTACAGGCTGAAGGTAGGCCAGGGGAAGATCACCTCCCCTGGCCTCTCGACGAGCTGGAGGAGATTGAGCAGTATCTCACTGGAACCGTTGCCGACCAGGATGTTCTCGAAGTTGCTCCCCGGATTGGCCGAGACCACAGCCTTTCTCAGGGCGCCGGCGTAGCGGTCCGGATATCGGTTGGCGCGGGGCAGCGCCTCGGCCAGTGCCGCTTCGGCTTCCGGCAGAGGACCGAATGAGAGCTCGTTCGAGGTCAGCTTCACGTAGCCATCCGCGCCGCGCTCTGCGGCCGCCTCGTTCGCGGCCCGCGGTGGCTTGTACGGTGATAACGGGTCAAGCTCGGATCTAAACTTCACTCTGGGGCTCTCCTTGAGAATTCTGAAATCTGCCCTGAAAGACTAGTCTTCCGCATGGAACCTTACAACAGGTGAGGGTTGAAGTCTCATCGTGTATCCTGACCGGAGGTGGCAGGACTCGGGTCCTCCGGTTATGTCGAGCAGTTCCTGGGGAGTACGATGGAAATAGCGCTGGCCGATGGACGGGTCGCCACTTACGAGGTTCTGGGTAGCGGACCGCCGCTTCTTTCCTTCGTTGGTGGACCCGGGCTTGCGGCACGGTTCAACCGTCCTGACGCCAGGCTTTTCGCCGGACGCTTCACTTGCTACCTCGTTGACCCGCACGGCTCCGGCGGCTCCACGCCGCCACGCGAAGACAGCGCCTACGATCCCGAGGGACACGCGCGCTTCTACGAAGAGGTACGCCGGGCGCTTGGTCTCGGCCCCGTAATCGTGCACGGCGTGTCGTTCGGCGGCACGGTCGCGCTGGCTTACGCTGCGCTGTTCCCTGAGACGACGGCATGCTGCATCGCCGTGAGCGCCTTCGCCGTAGGAGAGGAATTGGATCAGGAGGAAGGTGGTGACGCAGCGGCCGAGATGGAGGCAGCGCTGGCGAGGCACGCTCAGACATCGTGGTATCCTGCGGCCCGCGAGGTGTGGGACGGCTGGACGTCGCGCGTACTTGCGGCGACCGCTCCCAATGAGGTCAAGGATATGCTCGCCACGGTCCTGCCGCTGTATATGGCCTATCCCGATCATCCCGACGTGCGCGATGCTCTCAGGGAAGCTCGGGCGCTTATCGCGGTGAATCTGCGTGCGGTCAAGGTGTGGGAGGGTGGCCTGTACCAGCGGGGAGACATCCGCCCGTTGCTGGCCGGGATCAGAAGTCCGACGCTGGTCGTCTGTGGTGCGCTCGACCTGATCGGAGGTCCAGCGCAGGCTCGCCACATCGCGGTAGGGGTGCCCGATGCCGAACTGGTCGTCATCCCTGAGTGTGGACACCTTCCTGCGCTCGAGCGGCCCGAGGTCTACCGTGACACGGTCTTGAGCTGGTGCGCGCCCCTTCCCTGAAAGTTCTTCGTACCGAATAGTTGCCTTATGTGCCGTGTGCAGATAGAATCGCAAGTCCTATGGCGGATAATGAGATGCAGCAGAAAGTCCAGGAACTCAGGGAGCGGGTGGACGAGGTCGATCGGGAGCTCATCCAGGCGTTGAGCGAGCGGGCGCGCATCGTGCAGGAGATCATGGCTCTCAAGGCCGAGGCGGGCGCTCCTGTTTACGACCCGAAGCGCGAGGAGGAGATCCTGCGGCGGGTGGTCGAGCGCAATCCTGGTCCGATCTACGACTCCTCGATGAGAGACATCTTCGAGATCATATTGCATCGCATCCGCGACCTTGAGATCCAACGCGGGGAGTTTTCCAGGTAGCATGGACGTTTCGGCAGGCGTAAAGACCGATGTAAAGACTCAGAATGGCATGATCCGGCCAGGCACCTTCAGGGTGGTCGCCGGTCCCTGCACGGTCGAGAGCTACGAGCAGTTCGTCGCCTCCGCGAAGGCTGTGAAGCGGGCGGGCTTCGGCTACGTCCGTGGCGGCGCCTTCAAACCCCGCACCTCCCCCTACTCTTTCCAGGGTCTTGGCGAGGAGGGGCTGAAGATCCTCTCCGAGGTCTCGGGGGATCTTGGCCTCAAGGTTGTCACCGAGGTGATGGACCCTTACGACATAGAGATGGTCATGGAGCACGCGGAGATCCTTCAGATCGGGGCTCGCAATATGGCTAACTTTTCCCTGCTGAGGCGCGTGGGCGCCGCGATAGCGGGAACGGACCACGGCGTCGTCCTGAAGAGAGGGCTCTCCGCAACGGTCGAGGAGTGGCTGCTCGCGGCCGAGTACGTCACCGCGGCTGGGGGGGACAACGTGGTCTTGTGCGAACGCGGTATCCGCACGTTCGAGACGAGCACGCGCTTCACGTTGGATCTCTCCGCTGTCATCGTGGCGAAACGACTGACGGATCTGCCCGTGATCGTAGACCCCTCCCACGCTGCCGGAAGGCGCGACCTGGTCGTACCTCTTTCTAAAGCCGCGGTCGCTGCCGAGGCCGACGGCCTGATAGTCGAGAGCCACCACCAGCCGCAGGAGGCGCTGTGTGACGGGGAGCAGGCGCTACCTGTCGAGACGCTGATGGGGATGAAGGACGTGTTGCAACCCTTCGCCAGCGCCATGGGCAGGGAGGTCATCTAGTCTCGGGGATGGACCCCGCTAGCTCTGTGCGACGACTCGGGGACAGGTTCGTACTAGTGCGCGAACTGGGCTTTGGGGGCATGGCGCGCGTCTTCCTCGGCCGCGACGAGGTGCTCGACCGTCCCGTCGCCGTGAAGGTCGTCGAACCCGATGCCGAGGACCCGGAGATCGGCCTCCGATTCCAACGCGAGGGGCGGGCTGCCGCCAGGCTCTCCCACCCCAACATCGTCAGGGTCTTCGACGCTGGCGAGGACAAGCTCGAAGGACGCGCGGTCTCATACATCGTCATGGAGTACGTCCCAGGCGGCGACTTGCAGGACCTGATGGACAGGAACGGTCCGCTCCCGGAGACCATGCTCTCGCGTGTCGGGGCCGACGTCGCCGCGGGTCTCGCCCACGCCCACGCGCGTGGCATCGTTCACAGGGACGTCAAACCCCGAAACATACTCCTTGATGACAGGGGGAGTCCCAAGCTGGCGGACTTCGGCATAGCCCGCGCCCTGGACG
>DASSJP010000010.1:0-5430 GCA_035691165.1 Rubrobacter sp. | reverse complement strand
CCCTGGTCACTCTTTGAGTCTGGATCGTCTGCGGAGGGCGCTCCGCGGATCTCCACGATGAGCACCTTGCTTATCTTGGGTTCTTCCGTACTATCCTCCTCCAACTGCTTCTCCAGCTTCCAATCGAGCCATTCCACAAGCGAGGAGACGCCGTAGTTGTCATAGTAGCCACCGTCGACCAGGTGAGCCTGTTCGCGCTCGTCGACGTCGGCGCGCGCCGCCGGTGAGACGTAAGGGAAGGAGGCCGACAGCCGCGCCGCCGTCACCACCCTGATATCCGGTCTGGGTGTGACGTTGTCGAAGAGTTCGTTGTAGCTCTTACCTCCCGGCGACTCCGGCGGCAAGTCGGTGGTGGCGAGCGGCAGCCGCTGGCCCGTCTCCGCGATGGTCGTGTTGAAGATGACGGCCGGACGCTGGAAGTCGTCGGCGTCCTTCCGCCACTCGGAGAGCCCTTCCTTTATCCCCTCCCTTCGGGGCCACGATGTATCTTCCCTCGACCAGGCCTTCTCCATCGCCCGTCCGCGGTCCCACCCCAGCAGCGGGCTTAGAACGTAAGGCGTCGGGTTGAGCGTCCGCGCGAGGTCGGGGTAGAGCAGGCCCCACGCGACCTGATCCAGGCTCGATCCTCCCGCCCTACCCACGATTCTATCCAGTTCCTCTTCGTCCTCGGGCAGGTTTCCCTCCTCGTACTCGTTGACGAAGTACATCGTCCCTACGCTGCCGCCGGAGACCGAGCTGATCAGGCGAATCGACGTGCCGAAATGGTTACCGCACCCCTCTGTGTCCCGGCACTTCTTCTCCAGGCCGGTAAGCACCCGCGCCGTCCACGCCGACGCCTGGATGCCGCCGCCGTTGGCCGCAACGACGATGATCGACCCGCCGGAAGATTTCTCGTTCCCCGTCGCCGCATTCTGTGAGGCTACCTCTGGCGGGTTCTCAAGAACCGGGTAGTAATAGTCAGGCCCGATCGAACAGGAGGCGGCGACGAGCAACAACGCCACGGGTAGCACGAGGACGGGGATACGGTAGCGATCGAGGAAGAACGCCATGCCGGAGAACGTCCAGCAAAGCAGGATCGCGAGCAGAAGGAGGTAACACAGGGTCGGGATCGGGCTTACGCCCCCGAGCTTGTTGTACCCCCACAAGCCGATCGCCAAGTAGATGAAGATTGTCAGCAGGAAGAGAACGAATGCCGCGCCCTGACCGGGCAGGAGCGAGCCGACCTTGCCATCCTCGTCTCGCCTGACGTAGCCGTGACCACCGTTGGCCGACAGCCGTCGGTCCAAGAAGCCTGCGATCCACTCGGCCTGCTTGCCCACCGGTTCGCGCGGACCAACATATTCGATCAAGGGTGCCATAGGCCAGTCTTCCAGGGGGAGGAAAAGATCGGGGATCCTCCGCTCAGCGCCGTCCTCGGTCCGTAACCTGGCATAATCTCGCCTGGTGAACAACAGTTGTCCCACGGCGACGACAGCGAGACACAGCAGGGAAATCAACAACCCCGCGAGCGCAGCCGGGACCGCCTTGACGATCCACCACCAGAACTCGGCTGATTCGCCCGGTGCTCCTGCCAGACCCCCCAGAGACTTGACCGCCACCCCCGCCATGACGACGAGGGGAATCACGGCGTAGGGAAGGAGATCTCGCCACCTGAGTACACGGTTGGCCTTCGCTCTGACACCGCAGAACCGCTCGTGCCCGTAGAGCCGGACCAGCCGCCAGTTCACCATCACAATCCAGCCCGCCAGAAAGGCGATCAACGAAACGGCGAAGATCCCCCAGAACGAGCTTATGTCGAACGCGTTGCCGAGCAGCAACTTGAGGCCGGGAGGCCAGATGATGGCGGCGAAGCAAAAGCCTGCGATGCCGAGGGCGGTGAGGAGAGGGACGCGAAGGAGGTAGGCACGACGCAAAAACCTTAGTAGCCGCCTCAGTAGCATAGGAACCTCCCGAACGAATCCCGGATGCTCATGGCGGAACCTCTCCGATTCTCTACCGCCCGCTCGTCAATCGTCCGGGAGCTTCTTACCGACATCTTCGGAGGGATACTTACTGTTGGAGATTCTGCCGGTGACACTGATTCTCCCTCTCTTTTCCTGCGCCCTTTCCGAAAACGCATTCCTGACACACTGCCAGACGACGATGAATCCTCGATGAATCAACGCGGAAGGCGCCTCCCTCGAGTGCTATCCCAGGACACCACGGAACGAACAGGACGCCGGAGGCTCACGCCCTACTGTGGATCACCGCGAGACACGGATCCTGGCCTCCTTCAACGACGGCCTCGCCCCCGGATGCCAGTCTCGGGTCTCCTCCGCCGCTATCCCCCGGAAGGGTTGCATCCGGGTCTTGCGATAGAGGCAAGGGCCTCCATCATGGCTCCCCTGTGCCGCGTTCGCTCCTGGCTCTTTCGAGCAGTTCCACGACCTCTTCATCGGATGTCTGATCGAAGTTCCTGTACCAGAAGCCTATGGCCCCTAGGTTGGAAGGAAACTCCAGGCAGACCAGTTCGTCCACCTCGGACCTGAAATACTCCGCCGTCTGGGCGGCGCACACGGGCACGGCGAGAACGAGCCTGCCGGGTCTTCGCTGGCGAAGAGCCTCCACCGCGGCTCGTGCCGTCACCCCTGTCGCGAGGCCGTCGTCGACCAGGATCGCGGTCCTCCCGCCGACTTCGGGCTCGGGACGCTCGCCCCTGAAGTAACGCAGCCGCCGCTCTACCTCTGCGGTCTCCCGCTCGGTAATGTACTCGACGTAGTCTTCGGGGATGCCGAGCCGCCTGACAACGTCCTCGTTCAGGACGCGCACGCCGCCGGTCGCGACGGCCCCGATGCCGAACTCAGGCTGGCCTGGCGCCCCGAGCTTGCGCGAGACGAACACGTCGAGCGGCGCCCCGAGGGAACGCGAGATCTCATACCCAACCGGTACTCCTCCCCTCGGCAGGGCGAACACCATGGGCCGCTCGTCTTTGAAGCGGGACAACTTTCCTGCGAGCCTGCGGCCTGCGTCCCTGCGGTCCTCGAACGGCGGAAAGCCGAAGATCCTCATGGCTCAGCGGAGGCTCCGCCAGTACGGCGCCAGGGCCTCGCGGCTCTTCTCGACAGGCCTCACACCGCCGGCATACTCCCAATCCGGGGGTTCATCATGGACGCCCTGCATCGTCGCGGCGACGCTCTGCGTGAGGGCGTCGAGGTTGTAGCCCCCTTCGAGGACGAACGCAGGCGGCACCGCCCCGACCTCGCTGGAAATGCCGGAGATCAGGGCCGCGAAGCGTCGGAAGGAGTCGCTCTCCAGTGCCATGCCCCCGAGCAGGTCGTCCACGTGGGCGTCGAAACCTGCGGAGATGAGGATGACCTCTGTCCCGAACTCCCGCAGCAGGGGCACGAAGATCCCGGCGAAGACCTCAGCATATGTGTCTTCCCCCGAGCCCGCAGGGAGCGGCACGTTCGCCGTGAAGCCCCGCCCTTGTCCTTCCCCCACCTCACCTGCCTTGCCTGTGCCAGGATAGAAGGGACTCTGGTGGGACGAAAGATAGAGTACCCTGCCCTCGTCGTAGAAGATGTCCTGGGTACCGTTGCCGTGGTGCACGTCCCAGTCGAGGATCGCGACCCTTTCGAGACCACGCGAGAGGGCGTGGCCGGCGGCGACGGCGACGTGGTTTGTGAGACAGAATCCCATCCCGTAGTCCCTCCCCGCGTGGTGGCCTGGAGGGCGGGCGACGGCGAAGGCCGTCTCGCCGGAGAGGGCGCTCTCGACGGCTGAGCAGGCGGCACCGCTCGCCAGCGAGGCCGCCTCCCAGGAACCTGGCTCGAGCGCCGTATCCAGGCTGAGGTAGCCTCCTCCCGCTGCGGACATCTCTCGTAGTTGGTCAAGGTAATCCGGGTCGTGGACAGCGGCCAGGGCTTCTTCCTCCGCAGGCCGGCAGGCACGCCACTCTACGACCACGCCGCTCCGCTCCGCCCTTTCGACTCCAGCGAGGGCCGCCGGGAACCTCTCGGGAGCCTCCACGCTGGCGAGGTGGTTTACGTGGCGCTCCGAGGCCGGATCACTGTAGACGTGCAAACCTTTCTCGCTCCCAGGTCAGGTTTCCATTTTCCCTCGGGGCCGTATTATCGGGGGTGCGCCTCGCCTCCGGCAAGACCGGCCCTGGCCAGGTCCGAGCGGTCGTTGACGCCGAGCGCCTGTGTGGGATCTTGGATCCTCACTGTCTCGACGCGCCGTCCACCTTCGACGAGGACCCGCACCACGTCGGTGAGCTGGTATTCGGCCTGGGCGTTCGTATCGTCCAGGCGTGGCAAGGCCCACCAAAGAGCGCCTGCGTCGAAGCAGTACACGCCAACGTTGACCTCCTTTATCCGAAGCTCCTGGGGGGTACAATCCCCAACCTCAACGACCCTCAGAACGCGTCCGTCGCGGATGACGCGGCCGTAGGGGGGCTGGTCGTCGGAGGTCATCGTCAGGATGGCCGCTGCGGCGTCCTGACGCGTCAGGACATCGATGATCTCCCTGACCGTCGCAGGGTCGAGGAAGGGCATGTCGCCGTAGCAGACGAATACTTTCGATGCTTCGACGAGGGGCAGCGCCGCGAGGACGGCGTGGCCGGTGCCGAGTTGCTCTTCCTGCACCGCGAAGCGCGCAACACCATCGAGGTGCTCCATCACCAGGTCGCGGCGGTGGCCTACGACGACTATCACGTCGCCGATGCCGGCCTTCCTGACGTTGTCGATGGCGTGGAGGATCAGGGAACGGCCGCGCAGCTCGTGCACGACCTTCGGCAGATCCGAGTCCATCCTGGTGCCCTTCCCACCGGCCAGAATAATCGCCGTGACGTCGGGCTGCGGGGCGTTCACTCTACTCCGCACCATTCGATCATTGTCAGGGCGTACATCTTCACGAGGTCCATAAGAGCATCGATCTCGACGTACTCGTCTGGGGCGTGAACGTTCGCGCCTTTCGGACCCCAGATCAGGGCCGGCGTGTCACTGTAGAGGTTGAACATGAACGAGTCGCAGGCGAAGGCGGCCCCCTCGACGGGGAGCCCGCCTTCGTGGATACGGGCAGCCGCCCGGCTTGCGACCTCGATAATCTCGTGACCTTCCGGCACGCCCGAGCCGGGGAGGAACCGGATCAGCTTCTCAAACTTCGGCCCGACGACGGAGAGAACATCATCCTCCCTCGCCGCCTCCTCGCAGAAAGATACGAAGTCCCCGCGCAGTTCCTCCTCCGAAGTCTCCGGGTAGCACTGTATCCAGACGTCCACGCTGCACGCGCCAGGTACCCTGTCGAAGAGGTCGAGGGTGATGGATCCCGCCCTAACACCCTGGACGTATGCTGGCGGACCCGGGTCGTTCTCGAAGTGTTTGGAGATGGACTTCTTCTCCCCGTGATAGGTCTCGTATTGGCGGAAGACGTCGAGGAACCTCCCCGCGG
>DASSJP010000009.1:0-10453 GCA_035691165.1 Rubrobacter sp. | reverse complement strand
GAGTATCAGGAGAGGCCGGAGTTACCTTTCACCCCGGGTGGTGAGATCTCGGGTACAGTCCGCGAGGCCGGCGGAGGCGCCAGCGTGCGGGTGGGCGAACACGTCATCGCAACTCCCCCTCTCCCGCACGGCGGATACGCTGAGGAGGTAGCCGTGCCGACATCCAGCGTTTTTCCCATACCGGAATCAATGCCGTTCGAGAAGGCGGCGGCGCTTCCGATCACCTACCAGACGGCCCACGTAGCCCTGCATCATCGGGCGCACCTCAATGCAGGCGAGACCGTGCTCGTCCACGCCGGCGCGGGAGGCGTCGGCTCCGCGGCCATCCAGCTCGCGAAGGCCACAGGTGCGAGGGTCATTGCCACCGCTGGCGGCCCTGAAAAGGTCGAGGTCTGCAGGAAGCTCGGCGCGGAGATCGTCGTAGATTACAGGGAGGAGAACTTTATCGAGGTCGTCAAGGAGGCGACGGAAGGCCGTGGCGCGGACGTCGTCTTCGATCCCGTCGGAGGAGATACCTTCGACGGCTCGCGGCGGTGCGTCGCCTTCGAAGGCCGAATCCTGGTCATCGGGTTCGCGGGCGGGAGGATCTCCGAAGCCCCGACAAACCACGTCCTGGTGAAGAACTACTCGGTCGTCGGGATGCATTGGGGACTGTACGCGAGGGTAATGCCGGAGCTGGTCCGCAGCACCCACGAGCAGCTGATCCAGCTCTACCAGGACGGGAAGATAGACCCGCTGATCTTCAAAACCGTCTCCTTCGAGGATCTACCGAAAGCCCTGAAGCTGCTCGGCGGCCGGGGCACCTACGGCAAACTCGTCACACGTCCGGGCGACTAAAGCTATCGGCAGAAGGTACTCCTGCCGATAGCGCCGTCAGGCATCAGGTGTCAGCCATCAGCTTCTTCTTTTTGCTGACAGCGCGGTTTTCAAAAGAGCCGGCCCTTGTGAAAACCGCTTTAGCCCCAGACCTTCTCCGCGGTCTGGACGATGGTGCGAAGCTTGAACTCTTCGTCCTCGACGCTGATTGCGTTCCCGATGATCGAGGTGGCGAAGCCGCACTGCGGGCTCAAAGCCAACCGTTCCAGCGGCACGAACCGTGAAGCTTCCCTGAGACGGGCCTCGAGCTCTTCCGGCGTCTCACGCCTGGGTGTCTTGGTGGTGACGAGACCGAGGACGGCGACCTTGTCATCTGGCACATGGGCCAGTGGCTCGAAGCCCCCCGAACGCTCGTCGTCGTACTCGAGCATGAGTCTCTGAGCGTTGATACCGCCGAAGATGCGGCGCGCCAGCGGCTCGTAGGAGCCTGAGACGAGCCACCGGCTCCCCTGGTTGCCCCTGCAAAGGTGGAAGGAGAACATAACGTCGCCGTGGGCTCCGATCACATGGTTGTCCAGCTCGATCCCCCGGCTCAGCCAGCGGTCAAGGTCCCAGCCCCGCCGTTCGTAGAACTCGCGGGTCTTCGGGTCGAGCAAAAGAGGATAGTGGGGCGCGTCGAGCTGGATATACTCAGCCCCGAGCCGCGCCAGCTCCTCGACCTCTTCGCGCAGGATCTCCGCGACGTCCTCCAGGAAGAGGTCAAGCGTCGGGTAGATCTCCCTGGATAGCTCCGGAGACCAGAGGTTCGCGTACATGCTCGGGCTGGGCAGCGTGACCTTCACGGTCCTCTGCGTGCGGCCCCGCGCATAGACGAACTCCTCGACCGAGAGGTGGCGAATCCGCCTCAGCTTCCCGACCACCCCGAGGGTTGGCGGGCGCTCGGTCGTCTTCTCCCCCACCGCCTCGTCGCCGTGCCACTCGCCCCACAACCAGGCGTCTATGTCGTGCTCGCCGAAGCCCTCGACGGCCTCGACCATCTGGCTCTGGAAAGACTCCCTGCGCATCTCGCCGTCGGTGACGACGGGTAGGCCGGCCCGTTCCTGCAGTTCTATGGCCCGGTCCACGGCCCTGTCTTCGATACGCTTGAACTCGGCGGCGGAGAGATCACCGGCGGCGTAGCGTTCGCGAGCCTCGAGCAGCTCCGGCGGGCGCAGGAGGCTGCCGACGACGTCTGCGCGGGCTGTAATTATGGGGCTCACGAGAGGCAGTCTAGCACCAGCCCGTGTCCCGGCAACACTATGCAGCTATCTCGGGTTCCGCCGTGGACGTATCGCGCACGAAGAACGTATCGGGGTCGAGGGGGAACACTACGCTCAGGTCGCAACCGGGGTTCTGCTCACCGGCGACCTCCAGGGCCCCCAGTATGCTCTCGGCCCGAACGGACAACGTAGATCTGGCCTCGCCGCGATCCACCTCTATACGGACTCTGATCATTCTGCTCCTCCCTCTGACAGCGCCATGCTTCGAACTCCTTGTACATCACTTTTGTTACATTCCGGTAACAGAAGCGCAAAATGTAGGCAACAGAAGTACGCGCCAGGCTTTGACCTGGATCAGGTAGATCCCTGGTCGTATCCGGCTGCGCGGCGAGCGGAAAGGTCAGAAGAAGAGCCGGGGCCACGAAGCCCCGGCGGGTTACTCGATGATGGCTTATCTACTTCAGTAGCTTCTTCGCGGACTTCTCGACCTGCTTCGAGCTCCCGCCCTTTTTGCCCTTCTTGCCTCCGGCACCCTTGCCTTTGACAGCTTTTTTGACCTGCTTCTCTACACCGGCCATAGAATGGTTTTCTCCTTCCGCGGATGACTCCTGACACGTATGCCTCTACCCTCCCGAGGCATCCTCGAAACCGTATGGCCGGATCGCTCCACGCCTGTGAACTACCGCGTGTGGTGTAATGCTGGTGCGTGATGTATCCCATTTACCGGAGGAGTAGCGGGGTGAAGCTGGCGAAGCGGATGGAGCGTCTGGGAACAGAGACGGCCTTCTCGGTCCTGGCGAGGGCGAAGAGTCTGGAGGCACAGGGACGAGAGATCATCCACCTCGAGATCGGCGAGCCGGACTTCGATACGCCGGCCCACGTCGTCGAGGCCGGCTGCCGCGCTCTGCGAGAAGGGCACACCCACTACACCCCCACGGCGGGCATACCCGAGCTGCGCGAGGCTATCGCAGGCGACGTGGCGCGTAGCAGGGGAATCGACGTCGGTCCTGAACAGGTCGTCGTCACGCCCGGCGGGAAGCCCATCATGTTCTTTACCATCCTCGCGCTCGTGGACGAAGGCGACGAGGTCCTTCTTCCCAACCCGGCGTTCCCGATCTACGAGTCGATGGTCGATTTCGTCGGCGGAAAGCCCGTCTTCGTCCCGTTGCGCCAGGAGAACGGGTTCCGCTTCGACCTCGACGAGTTCAGCGCGGGCCTCAGCGAGCGCACGAAACTGGTGATCCTCAACTCCCCGGCCAACCCCACGGGCGGAGTACTCACGGCGGGTGACATCGCGGGACTCGCCGATATCCTGCGCGAGCGCCCCGACGTCCACGTATTGAGCGATGAGATCTACTCTCGCCTGCTCTATACGGGCGGCTTCGCGAGTATCGCCTCGGAGCAGGGACTCGGCCCTGACGGACGGACGATCATACTGGACGGCTTCTCGAAGACCTACGCGATGACAGGCTGGCGGCTTGGCTACGGAGTGATGGCCGAGCCCCTTGCAGAGGAAGTAGCCAAGTTGCAGGTCAATTCCAACTCTTGCACCAGCGCGGCGACACAGTACGCCGGCATCGAAGCGCTCCACGGGCCGCAGGACGCCGTAGAGAGCATGCTCGCCGAGTTCAGGGCGCGCAGGGACCTGATCGTCGGCGGCCTCAACGAGATTCCGGGCGTCGAGTGCATAACGCCACAGGGCGCGTTCTACGCCTTTCCTCGTATCTCAGATACAGGCCACAACGCAGACGAGCTGGCAGATCTACTCCTCGACGAAGCCGGCGTCGCCTGTCTCTCAGGCACGGCGTTCGGCCTTCACGGAGAGGGGCACCTGCGCCTCTCCTACGCCAACTCCCGCGAGAACATCAGCAGGGCGCTCGAACGAATGGGCGAGGTCCTGTCGAGGGTGGCGCGGTAGGGTCCGATAGATCGGGCCGGGACTCCTTCCACAGTCCCGGCCCGCCTACGGATCTACTTGCGAACTACAAGCGTGTGGGCGACCATGTCGCCGAGGCGCTTGTTCTTCTGAGAGGCGAGAACCGAGACAAACGCCACCAGGTAGAAGAACAGTGAGTCGATAATGCGCAGCAGGGTCCTTATGGTGGCAGCCCCCAGGCCTGGAACCTCGCCAGTGTCCTCCTTGACCACCTTTATGCCGAGGAGCATCTTGCCCAGGGTCTGTCCAAGGAAACCCTCCAGCAAGATGTAGTAAGCGAAGACCAGGACGAAAGAGGCCAGAGCGGCGACGCCGCTCAGAGAGGCTCCGACCTGCCCACCCTCGACCGAGGTGCTCCCGAAGAGCGCAGACATCACCCAGAACCCTGCGGTCAGGACTATGCCGTCAACTATCGTCGCAAGTACCCTCCTGCCCGTCACGTGGACCTCTAGCGCGGCGGGAGCTCCCGATACTCCTTGGGCCATAATGTTTCTCCTCTCTTCGACCCGAACACTCCATCAAACAGGTGAATTCTGACCGAGCCGGCGGTACTGGGCATCCTCCAAATGAGTGACTTTTCCCTACCGCGAATGTACTAGAAGCCGGGTACGCCCATAATCTAAAGTCTCCCAGAGGGCGATATAATGCATTACTCATCCGTTCGTCGGCCACTCGGGAGTTCTGTGCGGAGGGGTATGCGAAGAGTCACGCTCTCGGACCGGTTACGATACCGGTTCGACAACACCATCTCCAGGGGCACCGTTGCGCTGATCGGCTGGCTATTCCTGGTGCTCCTGGCGCTGGTCCTGGCCAGTACTCTGTTCGTCTACGTGACGGGTATTGCGCCGGGGACGGGTGGGCACCGTCCCGGCTTCTTCGAGACGCTCTGGCTCGACTTGATGAGGACCATAGATCCCGGCAACCTGGGCGGAGATCGGGGAAGCTGGCCCTATCTGCTCTCGATGCTCACCGTGACGGCCGGTGGGATCCTTGTCTTCAGCACCCTCATCGGGGTCATCTTCGCCGGCATAGACGAAAAACTGGCGGATCTGCGCAAGGGCAGGTCGTTCGTCGTGGAGCGGGGGCACACGGTCATCTACGGCTGGTCGCACGAGGTCTTCCCTGTAGTGGCCGAGCTAGTCAAGGCCAACGAAAGCCGTAATGGCAGCCGACATGGTGCGTGCATTGCCATCCTGGCCGAGAACGACAAGGTCGAGATGGAGGATGAGATCCGGGCCAGGGTAGGCAAGACCGGAAACACGCGCGTGGTGTGCAGGACCGGAGACCCCATCAACATCGACGACGTCGAGATCGTCAACCCCGACGAGGCGCGCTCGATCATCGTTCTTCCTCCGGAGGGAGACGAAGCAGACTCGCGGGTGATCAAAACCATCCTCGCCCTCACCAACAACCCGAACCGGCGTGAGGAGCCGTACCACATCGTAACGAGAATCCGAGATCCTGAGAATCTCGGGGTGGCCATGATGGTCGGACGCGACGAGTTGACGGTGGTCGCAGTGGACGATCTCATCGCGCGCATCACGGCCCAGACCTGCCGCCAGTCGGGCCTCTCCGTCGTCTACACCGACCTGCTTGACTTCGGGGGAGATGAGATCTACTTCGCCAGGGAGCGCGATCTGGTGGGCAAAACGTTCGGCGAAACCCTCACGGCATACGAGAATTGCTCGGTGATCGGACTTCGCAAGAAGAATGGCCGAATCGGGCTGAACCCGCACCCCGACACCGAGATCTACGCGGATGACGGGATCATACTGATCGCTGAAGACGACAGCATGATAGCGCTATCCGAAAACCCTACCCCACAGATCGACGCACGGGCCGTACGAAAGCCCCCGCCGCGCGAACCGAGTCCTGAGCGCACCCTGATCCTCGGCTGGAACGGCCGCGCACCCACGATCGTCGCCGAGCTCGACCACTATGTCCATTCCGGCTCGGAGGTGACCGTGGTGACCCCCGAAGGTACCGTTCCCAACTTCGACGGGCTCAGCAACCAGACGGTTACTCCCTGCGAGGGAACCATCACTGACCGCAACATTCTGGAAGGGCTCGAGATCCCTTCCTACGACCACGTCATCGTGCTCGGCTATTCCGACGAACCAGACCCCAACGCCGCCGACTCGAAGACCCTGGTAACCCTGTTACACCTGCGCGAGATAGCCCACAAGGGCGACCACAGGTTCTCGATAGTCAGCGAGATGCTGGACGTCCGCAATCGCGAGCTGGCTGACGTGACCGGCGCCGACGACTTTATCGTCAGCGATCACCTGGCGAGCCTGATGATGTGTCAGGTCTCGGAGAACAAAGATCTCTCAGCGGTATTCGAGGAGTTGATCTCCCCCGAAGGCTCGGAACTGTATCTCAAGCCCGTATCGGAGTACGTGGAACCAGGCGTGCCCCTGAACTTCTACACCATAGTAGAAGCCGCCCGCCGTCGCGGAGAGGTAGCCGTCGGCTACCGCCTGAAGGCGGAGGAAGGCGACCCGAACACCTCTTACGGCGTGCACCTGAACCCGAAGAAATCTCAGCGCATCACGTTCACCGAACAGGACAGGCTGATCGTGTTGGCGGAGTCCTGATCTCTTCGAATCCTGTTTTGCAGGAGAAATGTAGTAGGGGCGGTGGGACTCGAACCCACACTCCTTCTCAGGACCCGGATTTTAAGTCCGGTGCGTCTGCCGATTCCGCCACGCCCCCTCGCTTCTTATTTCTCCATGTATCGGTAGTGCTATGGCAGTTTGGACAGAGTAGAAGCACATTATCTCTAGTGTAGTCTCCGCCCGCACTCTCTCTGTGCATTTCCAGCATTATCGGCCCGCCGAGCCATCTGTCGAGCCCACAAGACTGGCAAACGTTACCACGTTCTTCAATAAGCCTCAAACGGATCGCGCTTCGCCCGTCGGGAAAGTCGTTCTTCTTGTGAGCGACCGCTTTTTGATGTGCCGTCCGCCGGTCGACCGGGATGTGCTTTACCCAACCGCAGACAGAACGACAGGGCACGTCGATCTCGCTGGCGATGCTCCTGTATCCGTAACCAGATCTACGCATCTCGATCGCCCTGGCGTACTCCGATCTTCTGTTCTTATAAGGACCTCGCACCTTAAAGCTTCTCTATGAAAAACTCCTGCCAATTGGGCTACGCCCCCAGGTTCCGCCGGGAGTATAACAGCTAGGTATCTACGTCCTGAGCGGTGCAGCAGAGGCCTTCCGGGTAGGGGTTTCCGAGGCGCTGGATGGTCCATTCTGCCACCTGATTCGGGATGGCGCCGGAGAGGTGGAGGGCTGTGAAGGCATGGAGGCACTTCACGTTTCCGCCCTCGCGGACGCCCGCGACGCGGGTCCCGTAGCGGGAACGATGCTCGCTGTGGATCTCCTCGACCACCGATCCGCCGACCGCTTGTTGCGCCTCACGCACGCCGCCGGTGGATTCGACGCGCGAGATGGCGGCGACGAGGCTAGGGCAGGTGACCCAGAAGCTCGTCGGCATGTCGCGGGTCCGCTCGTTCTCTACGACGCTCGGTAGTCCGAAGGGACAGCGGGCCGCGACGCGGAACGGGCGCGGCTCGCGCCCGAGCTGGCGGGCGACGGCAGTGTGGTCTCTCGAGATCTCAGGCATCTGGGTTTTGGCGAGCGACACTCCTGCAGCCGGGCGAAACCCGGTCATGGCCGGCGGTGTTGTCGTGGCGCAGTTCCTGACGGCTGATACCCATTCATTCCTTCGGAATGATATATACCTTCTCGCCGGGCAGGATCATTCCGTATCGTTCGCGGGCGGCGCGCTCGATGCCGGCTGGCGTATTCAGTTCCTCAATCAGGCGTTCTCTCGCGGTATTCTGCGTCTCGGCCTTCTGGAGCTTCTGTTCGAGGACCGGGATCTCTGCGCGGTTCTGCAGAATGTCCTGGAGCGGTGGGACGTAGGAGGCGAGGAGGAGGCCGATGAAAGCCGCGTAGATCACGACCACCAGCGGCCTCAGTCTCCTGGATAGGCTCACCCCGGTTCCACCATGCTCCTTCTAACGTTCCTCTCCCACCGTGGCCACCTCGACGACGTTGGTTGAGCCTGGCACTGATCCCGCGGTCCCGCCGGTGAGGATGACCTCGTCGCCGTCCTTGAGGTGTCCGACCTCCCTTGCGGCCTCGACAGCCTCCCTGAATCGGTCTTCCAGGGAACCTGCCTGTTCCCCGTGGATGGGGATAACACCCCACACCAGCGCGAGCATCCTGACCGTGTGCTCGATGGGGCTTATGGCGAGTATCTTGTTCGGTGGCCTGAAGCGGGCGACCCTGATGCACGAGAGACCCGTCTGGGTGGAGGTCAGTATCGCTTCGGCCTGCAGGTCTTCTGCGAGCTCGCAGGCTGCGTGGGTCACCGCGTCGTAACGGTCACCCCTCCCCCAAGAAGCGGAGGCCGGGATGTCCCGCCCGTAGTTGATCGCCTCTTCGGCTGTCCGGCAGATCCGCTCCATCACCTCGACGCTCTGCATCGGGTAGCGTCCGACGGCGGTCTCACCGGAGAGCATCACGGCGTCGGTCCTGTCGAAGATGGCGTTTGCCACGTCCGAGACCTCGGCGCGGGTCGGACGGGGGTTCCGGATCATGGAGTCGAGCATCTGGGTGGCGACGATGATCGGCTTCCCCAGGCGCCTGCAACGCGCCACCATGCGCTTCTGCTCTATCGGGACCCTCTCGGCCGAGAGCTCGACAGCCAGGTCCCCACGCGCGACCATGATGCCGTCCGAAGCCTGGATGATCTCCTCGATGTTGTCTATGGCCTCGTGCTTCTCGATCTTGGAGATCACGGGCGCGTTGCCGCCGAACTCCTTGATCCGGTCCTTGACCTCCATGACTTCCTCAGCCGTGCGCACGAAGGACATCGCCACCCAGTCAGGGTGGAGCTCCTCCATCCCGAAGCGAAGATCCTCTACGTCCTTGGGTGTAAGTCCCCTTATGGAGAGGGTGGAATCGGGGAAGTTGAGCCCCTTGTGGGAGGAGACAGGGCCGCCTTCGAGGACCTCGCAGACGACCTCGTCACCCTCAACGCTCACTACCCGCAGCCCGATGAGCCCGTCGTCTATAAGCAGACGGTGGCCCGGATGCACGTCGTTGGGCAGGTCCTCGTATGACGTGGAGAGCCGGCTCGCGTCACCCACGAAGTCTCCTGGTGCGATCACCACCCTGCTGCCCTCTACGAGCTCCGTATCGCTCTCGACCTCGCCGGTCCGGATCTTGGGCCCCTGAACGTCCTGCAGGATGGCGACGTTGCGCCCCATCTCTTTGGCGACGCTGCGCACGATCCGCGCGTTTTCGAGGTGCACGCCGTGCTCCCCGTGGGAGAAGTTGAACCTGGTCACGTCAACCCCTGCCTGGACTAGGGACCTGATCCCCTCCTCGGATGAGGTGGCGGGACCCAGCGTCGCAACTATCTTCGTCCTTCGCAACGTCAGCCTCCCCTCGGGTTGAAAGCAGCCCGGCCTGGATAGAAGGCCGAGCTTCCAAGGGCCTCTTCTATGCGGAGGAGCTGGTTGTACTTGGCTACGCGCTCGCCACGGGCCGGAGCGCCGGTCTTGATCTGGCCCGCGTTCACGGCCACGGCGAGGTCGGATATGGTCGCGTCCTCCGTCTCCCCGCTGCGGTGGCTGATCATCGTCGTGTAGCCTGATTTGTGAGCCAGCTCCATGGTCTCGAACGTCTCAGTGAGGGTGCCGATCTGATTGACCTTGATGAGGATCGAGTTTCCGACGCCCTCGTCGATGCCGCGGGCGAGTATCTTCGGGTTGGTGACGAAGAGGTCGTCGCCGACGAGCTGGACCCTACTCCCCAGCTTCTCGGTGATCATGGCCCACCCCTCCCAGTCGTCCTCTGCGAGGCCGTCCTCGATGCTGAGGATAGGATACTCGTCGCAAAGCCCGACGTAGTAATCGACCATCTCCTCCCTGGAGAGCTTCTTGCCCTCGCCCGCGAGGTCGTAGGTTCCGTCCTCGTAGAACTCGGAGGCGGCGGGGTCGAGGGCGAAGGCCATCTGGTCACCCAGGGAGTACCCGCTCCTCTCGACGGCTTCTGAGATGAGCCCGAGCGCCGCGCCGTTGCTCTCCAGGTCGGGCGCGAACCCGCCCTCGTCGCCGATGCCGCCTGAGAGACCTCGCTCCGCCAGCAGTTTCTTCAGAACCTGGTAGACCTGCGCGACGGAGCGAAGCGCCTCCGAGTAGGTTTCGAAACCGACGGGCACGACCATGAACTCCTGGAAGTCCACGTTGTTCGCGGCGTGCGCGCCGCCGTTCAGGATGTTGGCGCAAGGGACTGGAAGTGTATAAGCTCCCGCCCCGCCGAGATAGCGATACAGCGGGAGCGCCGAGGCTTCGGCGGCGGCCTTCGCCGCGGCCAGGGAGACGCCGAGGATCGCGTTCGCCCCAAGGCGGCCCTTGTT
>DASSJP010000008.1:0-2128 GCA_035691165.1 Rubrobacter sp. | reverse complement strand
GACGCTGCTCCGCCCGCACTCTGGCACGGCACGGGTGTTCGGCCACGATGTCGTGCGGGAGGCCGACGCTGTGCGCGGCCTGGTGAGCCTCACCGGGCAGTTCGCTTCGGTGGACGAGGACCTCACCGGGCGCGAGAACCTCGTCCTCGTAGCCCGCCTGCTCGGCTACCGGCGCGCGGATGCGAAGAGGCGAGCCGACGAGCTCCTCGTGGCCTTCGGGCTCTTCGATGCGGCGGACCGGCAGGCCAAGGCTTACTCGGGGGGCATGCGGCGCAGGCTTGACATCGCGGCTTCCATCGTCGTCACGCCGGACCTGCTCTTCCTCGACGAGCCCACGACCGGCCTCGACCCCAGGAACCGCAACCAGGTCTGGGACATCATCCGCTCCATGGCCTCGGGGGGAACGACGGTGCTCCTGACTACGCAGTACCTCGACGAGGCGGACCAGCTCGCTGACCGCATCGCCGTCATAGACGACGGGAAAGTGATCGCGGAAGGGACCCCCGGCGAACTGAAGAACTCGGTCGGCTCGGGCGTCCTGCGCGTCAGGCTGCGCGAACCGGAAGCGCGCCCCGAAGCCCAATGGGTCCTTTCGCAGTCGCTCGGCGTCGCGGTGGGGACCCCTTCGGACCCGGTGGCCCTCCTGGCGAGGGTCTCCGAACCCGGGCGGGTGCCCGACGCTCTCGCGGAGCTCCCCCGCGCCGGCATCGTCTTGACGGACTTCTCGCTCGGGCAGCCGAGCCTCGACGAGGTGTTTCTCGCCCTTACGGGACGCCCCACCGAAGAAGCGGACGATACGGAAGAGGAGAGAGTCGTATGACCGACCAAGCCGACAGAGCCCACGCCACCATCGTCGAGGACGCGCTCCGTTCGGCGCTATCGTCGCACAAGAGGCCCGAGCGTCCGAACGCGATCTCCGCTTCGCTCACCTTCGGGTGGCGGGCGATGCTCAAGATAAAGCACGTCCCCGAGCAGCTCTTCGACGCCGTGGGCAACCCGATAATCTTCACCCTGCTGTTCACGTACCTGCTCGGTGGCGCCATAGCCGGCTCGACCGGCGCGTACCTCCAATTCCTCATCCCTGGCATCCTGGTTCAGACCGTGATACTCATCACCGCCTACACCGGAGTCAACCTCAACACCGACATCTCAAAGGGCGTCGCCGACCGCTTCCGGTCGCTCCCCATAGGGCGCCCTTCCGTCATCGTGGGTGCGCTGCTCGGCGATAGGGTGCGCTACGCGCTGGCGTCTGTGATAGTCCTCGCTCTGGGTTTGGTCCTCGGCTTCCGTCCCGAAGGCGGCGTGGTCGGGGTGTTGCTGTCGGTGGCGTTGCTCGTCGCGTTCGCGTTCAGCGTTTCGTGGATCTGGACGGCCTTCGGGCTCGTGCTCAGGACGCCGAACTCCGTGTTGTGGGTGAGCACCTTGATCATGTTCCCCATCACGTTCGCCAGCAACATCTTCGTCGACCCGAAGACGATGCCCGCCTGGCTGGAGACGGCCGTCGGCTACAACCCGATCACGCACCTGGTGAGCGCGGTCCGCGGCCTGATGTCCGGGACAGTACCGGTGGGACACATCGCCTGGCTGCTCGCGGGGTGCGCCGCGCTCGTCGCCGTCTTCGCCCCGCTCACCATGCGCCTGTACCGGAACAAGGAGTGATCGGGGTGTTGGCGACAGCACCCTATTCGGCAACAGGGCACGCGGACGATCTGACGAGACCCCGCAGCGTAACGTGATAGAGTTCACCCTCCACGTCGCATCGCAACGTTCGGGTGACGAGCACCGTGTAGAGTGTCGTTGTGACGGAAGGGAAAATTGAACAGGGGCGAGGGATCGGTGGGATGACCCGCAGCACGGCCGCGTGGCTTGCGTGGTCGTTGTGGGCGCTGTCCGTGGGGCTGACGAGGCTGAGCCTCATTCTCCTGGACTTGATCCCGTCTCACCCCAATATTCACATTCCCAATGGAAGATTGCCCAGCAGGAACTGGAGTTGGTTGGTGTGGTTGACCCTGGCTTTCATGCTGGTAGGAGTGATCATCGCTGCCCTCTTGAACCCTCTGAGTCACCGTATCCAGTCGTTCATTGACCGTCGCTTCTACCGCCGCAAGTACGACGCGAGAAAGACCCT
>DASSJP010000007.1:0-2494 GCA_035691165.1 Rubrobacter sp. | reverse complement strand
GCCTACTCCTCCGAGAAGGGAGCGGCGTTCTTGGACCGGGTGCTCTACCTACCGAGGGCGTGGACGAGCGATCCCGTGCGACGGGCCGGCATTCCCCAGGAGCTCGCCTTCCGCAACAAGGTGGAGCTGGCCGAGGGGATGTTGGAGCGGGCCTTCGAAGCCGGGATTCACGCTAGGTGGGTGCTCGCGGATTCGTTCTACGGCCGCTCGCACGCTTTCAGGGCGTGGCTGGAGGAGCGCGGCAGGCCCTACGCCGTGATGGTCCCGAAGACCAACGCCGTCCCGCTCAAGGGAGGCAAGAAGAAGATAGCGTGGCTCGTCGAGCGTTTGGGCGAGGGGGCGTTCTCCGAGGTAAGTCCCTCCCGGGATACCGGCGGCAGGCGCCCATGGCAGTGGCCCTGCCTGGCCGCAGACCCCGAGAAGGGCATGAGACGTTGGCTCCTGGTCCGCAGGAGCACCGACGATCTAGACGACCTGAGCTTCTACCAGGCCTACGGACCGGGAGAGACCACGGTGGAGGAACTGGTGGGAGTGTGCCAGGAGCGCTGGACGGTGGAGGAGTGCTTCGCCGAGGGTGAGGTCGGTCTCGACCACTACGAGGTCAGGAGGTGGGACTCCTGGCATCGGCACGTCACCCTGTGCCTGCTCGCCCACGCCTTCCTGGGTCGTCATCCGCCTCGGCGCCCGCGACATAGAAGGTTTGGGCAAAAGCGCAAAAAGGGGGATCTCGGCCGCGACCTGATCCCGCCAAGCGTGCCGGAGGCGAGAAAGCTGATCCTCGCCATGGCCGCACCGAAAAGACGAGGACGCTTCCTACTCGGATGGTCCGCTTGGAGGCGAGCGCATCAGGCCGCGGCGGCTCGCTACCGGGCAGCAAGGCGCTCGCAAAGACACGCGCCAGCGGGAGAAGGGCCACCCGAGATCGCCGCAGTCGCCTCCGAAGAGGCGCACCTCACCGACGAGCAGTGGGAGCTGGTTCGCCCCCTGCTGCCGCCGCAGAGGGGCGCGGTAGGCAGGCCTCCGCTCGGCCACCGCATGGTGCTCGGCGGCATCCTTTGGGTGGCGAGGACGGGATCGTCGTGGCGGGAGATGCCGGAGGAGTACGGTAACTGGGAGACCGCCTACCGACGCCACGAGCTCTGGACTAAGCAAGGCTTATGGCAGCGCATCCTCTGAGCGTTAGGAGAAGAGGACTTGCCGGTGCCGACGACGAAGGAGGCTAAGTGATGCTGTAGGGAAAGTGTCAGCCTGTTGAAAAACACCCTCTGTGCACGCTTTCACCTCAGATCGGGCACCAAATACGCCGATTTTTGGGGCGTTTCGAGCTCGATTTGTGGCCGCAATGAGTTCGACACCGACTTTTTCAACAGTGTTCCATGGCCCTTGCCGGGCCACCCCGAAGCTATGAAAATGAGTTGCTGTCAAGTCTATTTTCACACCAGGCTGGTAAATTCTACGAACTTCAGGTGTAGGGGGTTAGGGGATTTAGTGCGCCAGCGGCTGCTCGTTTCGCACAGCGGCCACCACCTCATCGATTGCAGCGCTGGTCGCTTGCGAGTCGCTCCGATCGTAGACCAGTGATTCGTGCGTCGCCCCCTTCACGACATGGTGGATGCTGTTGGAGGACGTGAGAGTGGCCAGTTTGTCCTGCCGCTTGAGCCAACTGGGCTCCGATTCGCCCGCAGTGACCACCGCCAGCGGTTTGTTCCCAATGCTCTCCAGTCTGCGCGTTTGGGTGGGGGCGAGAAACTCTAGTACGCTGGTAGTGAATTGTCGCGTCGAGGGAGTGAGTGCATCGGTCTGCGCGCGCTGCTTGGGCGGCAACTCAGGGGACGCCGGATCGAGCTTGGACAACAAGCGGACAATCCCAATCCGCGCCGGCAGGGAAACCCCGAACCGCACCAGCTGGGAAACCACGGCGGATCTTTGCTCTTGTGGTTCGTTGCTATCCTGTGCTTCCGGTCGCTGGCTGAACTGATCCAGCTCAGTAGAGGAATCGACCAAGACCACGCCCGCCACCTGATCGGGATACCGGTTGGCGTATGTTAGCATGGAGATGCCACCTAACGAATGGCCCACCAGCACGTAAGGGCCTTCGATGCCAGCTTTGCCGAGCAGGGTGTGCAGTTCGCTAGTGATCTGCTTTGCGTCCCGGGGATCGGGACCCATCTCGCTCCAGCCCATCCCCGCGCGGTCGTAGGCGCACACACGCGTGGTACCGGAGACCTCCCGCTGCACCCTGACCCATTGGGCCGAAAACATCCCCATTCCCGAATCCAAGACCACGGTAGGGCTTCCCTGGCCAACGCAGTTAATGTGTAAGCTGTAGCCCTTTACGTCGACCATCTCACCGGGCGGAGGATAGGCTCGCTCGGCAAGCGCTGTGGCGATGGCTTGGTAGATCGCCCCGAGGACGGCGAGGGCCAAAAGGACGACGACCAACCCCAGGAGCGGCCTCCAGATCCGCCGCATGATCCTTCTTGACGTAGTGCTG
>DASSJP010000006.1:0-12457 GCA_035691165.1 Rubrobacter sp. | reverse complement strand
AAGGAGCGAGGGTCGCCGAAGCGGAGGGCGTCGTGCCGCCGGACGCGGAGCAGGAGGAACCGGGCGAGGCGGTCTACGAACAAGAGGTTGTCGTGCCCGAAGAAGAGCCTGCAGCGTTCACCGCTACCGGCTCGGAGGACGCAGGCGCGACACAGCGCATCGAGCCGGAGATATGGGAAGACGAGCCCACCGCCGAAGAGGTCGCGCCCGAGCAGCCCGAGTCAGCGGAAGAGCAGCCGACGGAAATATTGCGGACGGGAGATGAAGGACCGCTCGCCGAGGAATCACCCGCTGATGAGGCACCGCCCGCGGAGACCGTGGCCGAAGAGGCGCCGGCTGAAGAGCCCGAGGTTACGGAGCCTGAGGTTGAGCCATCCACGGTGCAGGGCGAGACGGTGCAGGAGCCACCCGAGCCCGAGGCGGCGGACGAAGTAGAGCGTGAGGAGCCGGCGCTGGCCGAGGAGAGCAGCTCGCAGGAGTTCTTCGACAGGGAAGAAGGGGAGCGGGGAGACAGCCGCATCTTCCGGGCGAGCCGCTTTCTGCGCAGGCGTGAGTAAAGGCTTCGTCGCCTCGACCAGGGACGGAGCTATCCTCAATATCCGGGTATCGCCCGGTGCCAGTCGGACTTCGATCGACGGTGCCTACGGTGAGGGCGCCCTCAAGCTGAGGCTCGCGGCTCCACCCGTCGATGGCAAGGCCAACGCAGAAGCGGAGCGTTACGTGGCGAAGTTGCTCGGGGTCGCGAAGTCGGACGTCTCTGTAGTCAGGGGTGCGTCGAGCCGGAACAAGGCCATTCTCGCGCGGGGCGCGGCGGCAGAGGACGTGCGCGAGCGCCTCTGCGGGCGTCTGCCGTAGACTGTGACATTCAGGAGCTTCGAGGTAGACCAGGCGGACGCCGGAGAGCGTCTCGACCGGTTGGCCGCCAGGCGCCTCGGTCTGAGCAGGAGCCTCGTGCAGCGCCTGATCCGGGACGGACACATGCTCGTCGACGGTTACGCGGTTCCACCATCTTGCAAGGTACGGACAGGACAGCGCATCGTGGCACAGGTTCCTGAGGAGGGCCTGTCGCCAGAGGAGATCCCGGTCCCGATCGTCTTCGAGGACGAGTACCTCCTCGTCGTGGACAAACCCGCGGGTCTCGTGGTGCATCCCGGAGCCGGTAACCCTTCAGGGACGCTGGTGAACGCGCTCCTGAACAGAGGCATCGCGGGCGGCGACGACCCGGCCCGGCCCGGCGTCGTCCACCGCCTCGACCGCGACACCTCGGGCCTGATAGTGATGGCGAAAGGCGAGCCCGCATACTCCAGGCTCGTGGAGATGATGTCGGCCAGGCGGGTGGGCCGAGTCTACAGGGCGATCGTGGTCGGTGAAGGGTTACCCGCGACGGGGACGATAGATTCCCCGGTCGGTCGCGACCCCGACAACCCGACGCTCATGGCCGCGGGAGTGGGAAAGCATGCAATTACGCACTTCGAGGTAATCGCGGAGGCCGAAGGACACACGATGTTAGGCGTACGGCTGGAGACAGGGAGGACGCACCAGATCCGGGTCCACCTCTCCGCCATCGGACATCCTGTATACGCGGACCCGCTGTACGGGAACCCCGTTCCGGATCACCGTCTCTGGCTGCATGCGGAACGTCTCTCGTTCGAGCATCCGGTCAGTCACGCGTCGCTGGAGTTCCGGTCGGAGATCCCGGGAGATCTGCGGGACTCAGCCGCCGGGCTTGACGGCACCTTCGCCCTCTGGTAGCTTGACCTTCGGCATACCGATCCTTTAACGGCGTCCCGTGAGACGCGAAGGAGGCAGGGCTTGAGCCGATCAAGCGTCTACGAGCACGCGCATTCGAGGGTGCTCACCCCGGACGGTCTGAACCGTTCGCTTCGCCGCATCTCGCATGAGATCCTTGAACGAAACGCTTCCTGCCTCGACGACCTCGCGCTCGTCGGGGTGCTCACGCGCGGGGTCCCGCTGGCGCGCAGGATCTCCTTGAACGTCCGCCAGTTCGAAGGGATCGAACTCCCAGTCGGCTCGCTGGATATAACGCTGCACCGCGACGACCTGGAGAACGTGGACCCGGAGGTTCGCGGCAGCAACGTGCCCTTTGATGTGACGGGCAAGACCGTCGTCCTTGTCGACGACGTTCTCTACACGGGCAGGACGGCACGAGCCGCGATGGATGCGCTCCTGGAGCTCGGGCGGCCGGCCGCTGTTCGCCTTGCGATACTGGTCGACCGCGGCCACAGGGAGTTGCCGATCCGGGCCGATTACGTGGGGAAGAACGTGCCCACGGCGCGCGACGAAAGGGTACTTGTCAACCTGGAGGAGACGGATGGGGAGGACGGGGTGATCGTCGTTGGAGACTAGGAGCTTTCTAACGCTTGAGGGCGCGAGTCGCGAGGACCTGCGTGAGGTACTCGACCTCGCGCGCGCGTGCGCTCAGGGGCATGTCGGGAATATTCTCGCGGGCCAGACAGTATGTCTGGCCTTCTTCGAGGCATCGACTCGCACAGCAGTCTCCTTCGAGCTCGCGGCGAAGAGATCCGGTGCAGATGTGATCTCTCTCTCCGAAAAGGGCTCCGCCATCGCAAAAGGCGAGTCCCTGATAGATACCGTCGTCACCCTCGACCGTCTGGGTGCAGACGCGATCGTGCTTCGGCACCCTTCCGCCGGGGCTGCGACCCTGGCTTCCCGCCACACTGCGGCGCCGGTGATCAACGCCGGCGACGGTTGCGGCCAGCATCCGACCCAGGCGCTCCTCGACCTGTACGCCCTGAGCGATGCGCTGGGCGGTTTCGAGGAGCTCGCCGGACGCCGCGTCGCCATCGTCGGGGACGTACTGCACAGCCGCGTGGCGCGCAGCGTCATACCAGGCTTCGTATGCGCAGGGATGGACGTAGCCCTCGTTGCTCCTCGCACGCTCCTGCCGCCAGACGTCGGAGCATGGGGACTCCCTGTTCTTTCATCTGTCGATGACGCGATAGAGTGGGGCGCCGACGCTCTCTACATGCTGCGGCTCCAGCGGGAGAGGATGACGGGCGCGCGGATACCCTCCGTAGCCGAGTACGCCCGGTATTACGGCGTGGCGCGGCGCCATCTTCAGGAAGGGGTGCTCGTCATGCATCCAGGACCCGTCAACAGGGGGGTTGAGATCTCCGGCGACGTCGTCCTCGACGCCTCGTCCCTGATCTCCGATCAGGTCGCCGCCGGTGTCTGCGTCCGCTCGGCGGTCCTCGCCCTATCGACGGGAGCAGCCCAGAAGGTCGCAGCTTGATGCCAGAAAACAGCGCTCCCGCGGACCTTGTCATACGTCACGCCCACGTGCTCGACCCTGGCTCTGGCCTCGATGGGATCATGGACGTGCGCCTTTCTTCGGGCAGGATCTCGGAGGTCGGGGATGGACTGCGCGGCCCTCACGAACTTGACGCCGATGGTCTTCACCTTTTCCCCGGCTTCGTGGACGTCCACGCCCACTGGCGCACGCCTGGACGTGAGGATGAAGAGGACATCGAAAGCGGCTCCGCCGCCGCAGCCGCCGGCGGCTTCACCGGCGTCGTGATGATGCCGAACACGGACCCTATCGTGGACCGTCCGGTAGTTGTGAGCGGTCTGGTACGCCGCGTGGAACGTGAGTCCAGGGTAAGAGCCCGCGTCTCAGCAGCCCTTCACGTCGGGCTGGCGGGCGAGCGCCTGACGGAGATGCGCCTCATGAAGGAAGCTGGAGCGTTCTGCGTCTCCGACGACGGCCTTGGGACGGCGTCTGCCGGCGTTCTCAGGAACGGAATGCTGTACGCTCGCTCGGCTGGTCTGCCGGTGATCCTGCACTGCGAGGACCACACGCTAGCAACAGGCGTCGTGCACGACGGCGTCGCCGCCTCTCTCGCAGGGCTCCCGGGCTCACCCGCGAGCGCAGAGGACGCTGCGACGGCGACGGCCCTGATCCTCGCCGCCGAAACGGGTGCGAAGGTGCACATCACCCACGTCTCTACAGCCCTCTCTGCGGCGCTCGTCGGCTTCTTCAAAGACAGGGCTGACGTGACCGCGGACACAACACCCCACCATCTCACGCTGACGGACGATCTCGTCTCGACCCTTGAGGGCCTCTACCGGGTCAACCCGCCGCTAAGACCCGACGATGACCGTGGCGGAGTCGAGGAAGCTCTGAGCGACGGAATTCTGGACTTCGTCGCGACGGACCACGCACCGCACGCCTCGGAGGAGAAGGAGCTGCCGATGGAGGAGGCAGCGCCGGGGTTCCTCGGACACGAGACGGCCTTCGCCGCGCTTTACACGGAACTGGTTCTTGGCGGCAGGCTCTCGCTCGCGCGCCTCGTAGAAGCGATGAGCTGCGCCCCGGGCAGGTGGGTCGGTGAGGGAGGAAGCGTGGCCGTCGGAGCGCCCGCTGACCTGACCCTGATCGACCTCTCGGAGGATTGGACGGTTGGTAGGGACACGCTTGTCAGCCGCTCGTCCAACTCTCCTTATCTTGGGCGGACGCTGACGGGCCGGGTCGTGGGTACTATAGTTGGTGGCGAGCCGGTACACGACAGGAGTGGAGCAAGGTTTGGACTACGTGCGTAGCAGGGCGACGCTCGTCCTCGAGGACGGGGCCGCATTCGAGGGCTGGAGCTTCGCCGGTGAAGGCGAGGTCGCGGGCGAGGTCGTCTTCACGACGAGCATGGTCGGTTACCAGGAGACCATCACAGATCCTTCCTACAGGGGGCAGATCCTGCTCTTCACCTATCCCCTTATCGGGAACTACGGTGTGATCCCCGGCGACGACGAGTCCCAGAAGGTGCAGGCCGCAGCCGTCCTCGTTCGCGAGTACACGCCACACCCGAGTAATTGGGCGAGCGAGCGCTCCCTCGCCGAATTTCTCGACGAGAGCGGCGTCCTCGGCGTGGAGGGTATAGACACCCGTGCCCTGACGCGGCACCTCAGGGATAAGGGTGCGATGCGCGGTGTGATCTCCACCTCAGAGTCAGACCGCAACGTTCTGCGTGAGAAGGCCGTTTCCCACCCCTCGATGGTCGGCCTCGACCTCGCCTCCACTAGTTCGGAACTCACGGAGCCCACACTGCTTCCGGCTTTCGGGGTGGAACGCTGCCGCGTCGTCGCCCTGGATTACGGGGTGAAGGGTTCGATCTATAAGGAACTCCGCAGCCGCGGCGCCTCCGTTCTCGCAATGCCTGGCTCCACCAGCTCCGATGAGATACTCGCCTCCGACCCTGACGGCCTCTTCCTCTCGAACGGCCCAGGAGACCCTGCCGCCCTCAACGAGGCCGTAAATACCCTGCGATCTCTGCTTGGCCAGATCCCGACCTTCGGCATCTGCCTCGGCCACCAGCTTCTCGGGCTCGCCCTCGGCTGCGAGACGTACAAGATGCCCTTCGGCCACCACGGCGCGAACCATCCCGTCAGGAACCTCAGAACCGGGAGGATAGAGATAACCAGCCAGAACCACGGCTTCGCCGTCAGCGAGGAGTCGCTCTCCGAAGGCGTCGAGCTGACACACCGCAATCTGTACGACGGCACTGTCGAAGGTATTGCGAGCCCGGAACAGAGGGCATGGAGCGTCCAGTACCATCCAGAGTCGAGTCCGGGACCAAGAGACTCAGGCTATCTCTTCGAGGAGTTCGTGGAGAGCGTCTCAGAGAAGGCGCCGGTCTAGCGTGCCGCGCCGCGACGACATCTCGAGCGTCCTGATCATCGGCTCAGGACCGATCGTGATCGGACAGGCCGCAGAGTTCGATTACTCGGGCACCCAGGCGTGCCGCGCCCTGCGTGACGAGGGCTATCGAGTCATCCTCGTCAACTCGAACCCAGCCACCATAATGACCGACCCCGAAGTCGCAGACGCCACATACGTAGAACCTCTCACAGTTGAGACGGTGGCGGAGATTCTGCGCCGCGAGCGCCCAGACGCCCTGCTTCCCACCCTCGGCGGCCAGACCGCCCTGAACCTTGCGGTCGAACTGCACGAGGCCGGCGTCCTCGACGAACTCGATGTTGAGCTACTCGGGGCGTCTATACCTTCGATCCGCAAGGCTGAGGACCGCCAGCTCTTCTCCGAGGCCATGCAGCGCATCGGCCTGAAGGTGCCGGCGAGCCGCACGGTCCGCAGTATCGCCGAGGCCGAGGAACTGGCCGAGGAGATCGGGTTCCCCCTCATCATCCGCCCGAGCTTCACCCTCGGTGGCAAGGGAGGCGCCACAGCCCGCGACCGTAGCGAACTTCGCCGCGCCGTACTCGACGGCCTGGACGCTAGCCCCGTAAACTCCGCCCTTGTCGAAAGGAGCGTCGCGGGCTGGAAGGAGTTCGAGCTGGAGGTAATGCGCGACCTCGCTGACAACGTCGTCGTGATCTGCTCCATCGAGAACGTAGACCCCATGGGCGTCCATACAGGCGATTCCATTACCGTAGCCCCGGCCCAGACCCTCTCAGACCGCCAGTACCAGACCCTCCGTACCGCTTCCCTACGCATAATACGAGAGATCGGGGTTTCGACCGGGGGATCGAACATCCAGTTCGCGGTGGACCCCGAGAGTGACGAGTACTACGTGATCGAGATGAACCCGCGGGTGAGCAGGTCGAGCGCTCTGGCGAGCAAGGCGACCGGATTCCCTATTGCGAAGATAGCCGCCAAGCTAGCGGTCGGGTACGCGCTCGATGAGATCCCCAACGACATAACCCGCGCCACCCCAGCCTCCTTCGAGCCTGCGCTCGACTACGTGGTGACCAAGATACCGCGCTTCGCTTTCGAGAAGTTCCCCGGTGCGGCGCCGAGGCTGACCACGAGGATGCATTCTGTCGGTGAAGTCATGGCGATAGGAAGGACCTTCACGGAGAGCCTGATGAAGGCGATGGCCTCGCTCGAGGTGGATGCCCAGGATGTACATGCCGGCCTCGACGAGCCGAGTCCGTACCGCGTATTCGCAATCTTCGACGCCCTGCGCGCCGGTATGGACATTCCGGAGATATTCAAGCGCACCTCCATAGACCCGTTCTTTATCGCTTCCATAGCAAGGATCGTGGCCGCGGAAGGCTCGGTTTCGCAGCCGCTCCGCTTCGAGGACCTGCGCGAGCTGAAGAGAATAGGCCTCACCGACGAGACCATTGCCGCGGCATCGGGAGATTCCGTGGATGTGGTGCGTGGTGTGAGGCGGGCCCTCGGCGTTTCGCCGACCTACAAATCCGTGGACACCTGCGCCGGGGAGTTCCCGGCGCGCACGCCTTACTACTACTCGACATACGAGGAAGAAGATGAGGTTCGGCGTGGGGAGAACCCTTCCGTCGTCGTGCTCGGCAGCGGCCCGAACCGCATCGGGCAGGGCATAGAGTTCGACTACGCCTGCGTGCACGCGAGCTACGCCCTCAAGGAGAGCGGCTACGACGCTGTCATGGTCAACTCCAACCCCGAGACCGTCTCCACGGACTACGACACGTCCACACGCCTGTACTTCGAGCCGCTCACGGCAGAACATGTGCTAGAGGTCATCAGGCGCGAGCAGCCCGACGGTGTGATCCTGCAGTTCGGCGGCCAGAGCCCCTTGAAGCTCGCGCACGAGCTGGAAAAGTCCGGAGCGCGCATCCTCGGCACCTCACCCGACGCCATAGACCTCGCCGAAGACAGGTCCCGGTTCGGGCGGCTTCTGGCGGAGCTCGGTATCCCGCATCCCAGGTTCGGGACGGCATCGACTGCCGAGGAGGCCCGCGAGGTCGCCCGCGAGCTTGGGTATCCGGTCGTAGTTCGGCCTTCGTACGTCCTCGGTGGGCGCAGGATGGAGATCGTCTACAACGACGAGGATCTCGACCTCTACCTCAGGACCAGCGCGGGGGCCAGTCCCGGGCATCCGACCCTCATCGACAAGTTTATGGAGGACTACACCGAGGTCGATGTGGATGCCGTCTCGGACGGGGAAGAAGTCTACGTCGGTGGCATCATGGAGCACGTCGAGGAGGCCGGGGTTCACTCTGGAGACTCCTCTTGCGTGACGCCCCCGATCACGATCCATCAGGCGCTACTTCAGAGGATCGAAGACTATACGAAGAAGCTGGCCCTCTCCGTCGGTGTCGTCGGGTTGATGAACGTCCAGTTCGTGGTGAGGGGCGACGACGTGCTCGTGATCGAGTGCAACCCTCGTGCCTCGCGCACGGTTCCGTTTATCTCAAAAGCAACGGGCGTGCCACTTGCGAAGATTGCGACCAGGGTCCTCCTCGGAGAGAAGCTCAGGGACATGCGGTTGCAGGCGTCCACCAACGGGCACTTCTCTGTAAAAGCGCCTGTCTTCCCGTTCGACCGCTTCGCTGACGTTGACCCTCTGCTCGGGCCCGAGATGCGCTCCACGGGGGAGGCGATGGGGATAGACAGAACGTTCGGAGGCGCTTTTGCAAAGGCGCTGACCGCGGCGGGCCAGGAACTTCCCGTGTCGGGGCGGGTCTACATCTCGGTATCTAACCGCGAGAAGCGGGGCGTCGTGCTCATAGCGCGGGCCTTCGCCGACCTGGGGTTCGAGATCTCGGCGAGCGAGGGGACCGCTGAGGTGCTCAAGAACAACGGTTTGCCGGTCATGATAGTGCCCAAGATCGGGGAGCTAGGCGAGGACGTGCTCGGCCTCATTGAAGCCGGAGGTGTCGACTTGATCGTGAACACCCCGTGGGGACGCGGGGCGCGCACGGACGGGTACCTTATCCGTCGCCGAGCCCTCATGCACGGCGTTCCCTGCATCACGACCCTCGCCGGTGCCGCAGCCGCCGTTCAGGGGATAGAGGCGAGGGTGCGCGGCGGAACCAGGCGCGTGAACTCCCTCCAGGGTCTCTACGCGGCGAAAGCGTGAAGTTCTACAACGTAAAGGTCGAAGAGCGAAAGGAGCTGGGCAACTACACCCTCCTCCGCTATCGCTGGAACGACGGGCCCATCGAACCGGGACAGTTCGTCATGGCGCGTGCCGCAGGCTACCCCGTTACCCTCGACCCTTTTCTAGCCCGACCATTTTCCTTCTACGACTACGACGGGGAGACGGCGAGCCTGCTCTTCGAAGTTCGGGGCCGCGGTACGGCGCTACTGGATCTCGCATCGACCATAGAGGTCACCGCTCCCTTGGGGAAGGGATTCCGGATCGAACCGGATCTGGGTCGGGCCGCACTTCTGGGCGGCGGCATAGGCGTCGCGCCGCTCAAGGTCCTGGGCCGGCGACTCGACGCAATGGGCGTTCCCTACGATGTCTTCCTCGGGTTCGCCGACGCGGGATCCGCGGTCGTCGCGCGGGAATTCGCGGGCGCGGAGGTCGCTACTATGGATGGGTCCGTAGGAACATGTGGGACCGTTCTGGATACCTTTGCGACCCTGGAGGACTACGCGGCGGTCTACTCGTGCGGGCCGAACCCGATGCTTGCGGCGGTCAAGCTCGCGGCAGGAGAGAAGAGTCTGTGCCAGCTCTCGGTAGAGGAGAGGATGGGTTGCGGGAACGGCTCGTGCAACGGGTGTGTTGTTCCTGTGCGCGGTGGGGGGTACGTCAGGTCGTGTGTCGAGGGACCTGTCTTCAGGGCTGAGGTGCTGGCGTGGTAGTCGGGACGAACGATCCCAACCTCGCGGTCGAACTCTGCGGGATACCGCTCCTGACACCCCTGATCCCCGCTTCAGGAACTCTTTCGAAGGAGGCGCTCGGAGAGGTCGAGGGCGTTTACGGGGCGATGTTGCCGAAGACCACGACCCCTGTTGCGAGAGCTGGCAACCCGCCGCCTCGCGTGGCCGAGACCCCTGCAGGCATGGTGAACTCGATCGGGCTTCAGAACCCCGGCGTGGAGATCTTCTTACAGGATCTGGATGTTTTCGACCTGGGGATTCCCATCCTTGTCTCCGTGGCGGGCGACACCGTCGCCGACTTTGGTGGCCTCTGCGAGCGGCTCGCGGGCGACGATCGCGTCTCCGCCGTCGAACTGAACCTCTCGTGCCCGAACGTCGAGTGCGGCGGTCTGGCGTTTTGCGCGGGACCTGCATCAGTCGAGGAGGTGGTTGCGGCCTGCCGCTCCGCCGTTCCAGGCAAACCCATCCTGGCGAAGCTCACCAACGAAGGGGTCGTGGAGAACGCCCGGGCGGCCGAGGCGGCGGGAGCCGACGGGTTGACCGTCATAAACACGATCCCTGCGCTTACCATAGACGCCCGGGCGCGCAAGGTGCTCGTGCGCGGTGGACTCTCGGGGCCGGCCATTAAACCGGTGGCGCTGCGGGCCGTATTCGACGTGTCTGGCGCGGTGGGTGTGCCCGTAATCGGGAGCGGGGGCGTTGTTTGTGGGACGGACGTCGCCGAGTTCATGCTCGCTGGCGCGACGGCCGTGCAGGTCGGTACGGCGAGCTTCGTCCGCGATCCGCGAGACATACTGGACGAGTTTTCCGCGTACTTGAAAAACGGTGGCCTGGGAGCCGCTGAGCTGACAGGTGCTTTGCGGGGAATTCGTCCCACGCTGACGGGCGGTAGGGGGCGATGATATACTGACCCGTTGATGTTAAGGCGGGCACCAGAACGGACGGCTGACGAGCGCCGGAACGCGCTCGAGGAGGCCAACAGGGTACGTTTCGCCAGGGCCGCGACCAAGCGGGACCTGAAGAGCGGACGGTTGGCGATCTACGACCTGCTCATGGACCCTTCCGAGGAGCTAAAAGGCGCCAAGGTCGAGGAGATGCTTCTCGCGGTCAAGGGTATGGGCCGCATCAAGGTCACGCGGGTCATGAGGGAGGCTGGCATCAGCAGGTCCAAGACCCTCGTAGGGCTCACGCACGGGCAGAGGGACCGTTTGATCAGGGCTTTAGGGTGCGAGGAAGGCTGATCGTCGTCTCCGGACCTTCCGGAGCAGGAAAGTCGACACTGATAAGGTCCGCACTGGAAGCGGTGCCCGAGCTTGCTTACTCTGTGTCAGCTACAACGCGAGATCCGCGTCCTGGCGAGGTAGATGGCAAAGACTACATCTTCCTCTTGCGGGAGGAGTTCGAGAGCTGGATCGAGGAGGATCGCTTTCTGGAGTGGGCCGAGTATTCTGGTAATCTCTACGGGACCCCGGAGCAGAAGGTCGAGGAACTACTGGACGAGGGTAAGTCCGTGATCCTGGAGATAGAGCTACAGGGGGCGAGGCAGGTAAGGAGAAAGCGTCCCGACGCCGTGATGGTCTTCGTACGGGCCCCCTCGCTGGAGGAGACCCGCCGCAGGCTCGCCGGAAGGGCGACAGAGACGGAGGAAGCCCTGGAGAGCCGGCTCGCGACCGCCGTAGGGGAGGTCGCGGCCCGTGACGAGTTCGACTACGAGGTCGTGAATGAAGACCGCGAGAAGGCCCGCAAGGACATGTTCGAGATAATGGAGTCGATAGTACGAGGAGGCAACGATGCTGCACGACCTTAAGATAGACGAGCTTCTGGACAAGGTGGATTCTCGCTACGGCCTCGCCGTGGCCAGCGCCAAGCGGGCGCGTCAGATCAACGAATACACCTCGACCCTCGGCCTGAACGACGCCCTGGGCATCCCTGGACCGCAGGTCCATACCCGATCCCAGCATCCCTTGAGCATTGCGATCGAAGAGTTGCGCCAGGGCAAATTGGAGATCTCCTTCAGGCAGCCCGCGGAGGAAGTGGACGAAGAAGTCGGGGCGGCTGCCGGCGACGACTTCATCAGCCCACCGAGCGGCGCCGGCGTCCCACAGGATACCGATGTGGACTCGGGCGCCCCTGGTGACGAAGGCGAGGGAGCGGCCTGAGCGGGGTGGAAGCCCAGACTCCTTGATCCTGCTCTCCGTCGGAGCGTCTCCGGGGGCACTGGCGATCCCAGGCGTGGCCCGCGAGATCGCCGGTTCCGGACGCAGGGTCGAGGTTAATCTCACCCAGGAGGCTCGTCAATTCGTCGGACCGGCAGCTTTCGGCGCTGCGATGATCGTGGACGAGCCATCCGAACCGCCCGAAGCCGTGCTCTTCGCCCCCGCGACGGCGGATACCATCGCCCGGCTTGCCCGCGGCCTGGAAGGTGGCCCGGCTACGAGGGCCGCAGCATCCGCGCATACTATCGTTGCCCCTGACCTCGATGCCGGTACCGCCGATCACCCCGCCGTACGGGAGAACCTGACGCTTCTGCGAGAGGACGGCTGCCGCATCATCGAGGGACCCACAGGCGGCATGGCCGCGGCGGGAGAGGTCGTCGCGGGACTACTCGGAAGTCTCGGTGGCCCGATGAGCGGGCTGCGGTTGCTTGTAACCGCAGGCGGTACGAGGGAGCCAATAGACAGCGTGCGTTTTATCGGGAATCGCTCCTCGGGGAAGATGGGGCTCGCTGTGGCCCGCGAAGCTGTGCGGTTGGGCGCGGAGGTAACCGTGGTAGCCGCCAACATGGAGAGGGTAGAGCCTGGGACGGAGAATTCCCCGGTTGAATCGGTGGAGGATCTGCAGGAAGCGGTTCTGGAGCGGGCAGGGCTCGTT
>DASSJP010000005.1:0-7260 GCA_035691165.1 Rubrobacter sp. | reverse complement strand
AATGGAGGAGGGGAGAGAGAGGCTAGGGGGGTTGGCAAGTCTGGCACTGGTGCCGGGTGGGCTAATAGCATACATGGGGTATCTGTGGCTGAGGTTTGGGGACCCTCTGCTCTTCTACTCAGCGCAGAGGGATTGGGGACGCCGGGCCACAGGGGTGCTCGACACCGCAGGTAGAGCCTGGGAGTCGGCCGTCGAGGGTGCGGGCAGGCTTCTCGACCCCGGGCTCTGGGCCCATCCCTCTCTGGGGAATCTAGCAGACCATCTCTCTGGGGCCAACAACCTCTACAACCTGGCCTTCTTCGTCTTCGCAGTGGTCGTATTGCTCGCGGGGTTGCGAGACCTCCCCCTCTCACTGAGCATCTACGGCTTGCTGCTCGTCGCCCCCGCCGCGCTCTTCGGAACGCCGGAGAGTCCGCTCATGGGTACCCCGCGATACGTGCTCGTCGCATTCCCAATCTTTATCGTGCTGGGTCTCCTGTCCAGGAACAAGCTCCTCTTCGGCGTATGGCTGGTTCTGAGCGCCGCCGTATCCCTGGTATTGTGCGCTCTCTTCGTGAGCTGGCGGTTCGTCGCCTGAACGGTGTCCTCACAGTGGTTCATCCGCGGCTCTGGAGGATCAGGCAGCGTAAATGGTCTCGCAGGTGCGTGAAACCCTGTCTTTCATGTCCACGCTGGCCGCATCTTCACCGTGGCCGCAGTCCACGTAGTCCCGATCGCCGTCCTTGGTCTCGAGGAAGTCTTCACCTGCACCGCCGAGCAGCGCGTCGCGGCCAGGACCGCCGTAGAGCTCGTCGTCGCCACCGCCGCCGGAGAGCCCGTCGTCGCCTGCGAGGCCCCAGATCCCATCTTTTCCTCCGAACCCGGCAAGCCGGTCGTCGAGATCCGAGCCCCGCAACACGTCGTCACCACGCCCGCCCAACTCGGCACCGGCAAGCGCGTCACCTGCGGCCAGGGATAGCAGCAACAGGCCCACCGCGACTACAAGCACCCCTGCCTGTCTGAAGCCTCTCCCCGCAGGCCGGGACTCTCTACGGTAGTCAGGCGGGATCGTCGGTCGGGCCGGCTGCTTCAGGCTCATGTCACGCGTCCCGTATCCAGCTCGCGCGGCTTACGGCCGGCCTGTGCGGGTAGGCGATCCATACACGGTGATTCTAGGGACAGGTACTGAGTCTGTGGTTAAAGGTACGAAACATCCGGCTTAAATCTTGGTTAAACCCTCAAGGTGGAGTGCATGCTCTCGGGACCAAGGATATATTTGAATCCTTCCACAGGCGAGCTACACGAGCTATCGCGGGCTGATCCAACCCTCCCACAGGCTGTGCCGCGTGCGCCCGAGTTATTCCGCACCCGTCTACTCTATAATGTTCGGCGGATCGGGGGGTGAGCGTCGGGAAGTGAGGTACAGGATGGCTGAGAGGGAGTTTCGGCTTCCGGGCTCTCCCTACGAGGAGATCGCCAACATTATTGTGGCTTACGGTACCCGCGACGAGGCGGCGAGAGCCGGCGACGTGGGCAAGCTAGACTCGGTGCACCAGTCGAGCGTCAGCCGCAACAATGCATTCCTGGTGGAGATCGGGGTCCTGCAGGGGGAGAGCAAGAAGCTGATCACCCGCCGCGGGCGCTCTCTGGCCATAGCGCTCGCGCGCAAGGACAGGGCTGAGATCCGTAGCAACTGGCGCGCGATAGTCGCGGCGAGCGAGTTCTTGCAGAACGTGGTCTCGGCCGTGAAGCTGCGCGAGGGAATGCTCTACCCCACCGTCCAGGCCTACATAGCGCACGCCGCGGGCCAGCCGCGCAACAAGCCCGTGATGAACGGCGCCGGCGCAATCATCGAGATACTGAAGGCCGCAGGTATGCTGAAAGAGGAGGCCGGAGAGCTGGTCGCCACCTTCGACGAGCAGCCGGAAGAACCCGCCTCCGAGGATGGTTCGCCCGCAGAAACCCCCGGTGAATCCGTGGTCTCAGCGACCGTGAGCGAGGCCGAGGGCACGCGCCCGACGGTAAGCATCCACGTCCAGGTGAGATGCACGGCTGACGAGATCGAGGACCTGGCCCCGCGGCTGAAGGCCCTACTCAGGGAGCTCTCCACAGATGACTAGGCGCACAGCGAGAGAAGGTCGGAGAGCTGGACGTCCTCCAGCGCCCTGCGTTCTCCTCCGATGCACAGCGTCGAGAAAGGCTCGCAGTCAGGGTAGAGTTCGACCCAGTTCGGGATCATCTCCCTGACCACGGAGGTTACGCGGCTGCATATCACCAGATCGGGACGCAGGCACGTCGCCTCCCTGTCGAGGGTCTCCGGCTCGGCCTCGAATACCTCGACGTTCGGATGCAGCTCCCTGATAACCGTCGCGATGGTCTGACGATACGAGGTGAGATCGTTAGCAACTAGTATGCGCCTGGCGTCCATACCAGAATAGTGGCTTTTGCAAGCACATTCGACATCACGAAAACAGGTGATCTTTTTCTAGCCTTATTGGGCTAGTTCCTCGGCCTTGTCCACGATGAAGAGTAGATCTGGGAGTTGGATCTCGTCGTACTCCATGCGCTTGCCGCCGATGCTGGCTACAGACCATGCGGCGTTCTCGGGGTAGAGTTCGACCCAGACCCGTACCCTGCCTTTCAACGCGTCCGTGGCCTTGCTGCAGATGACCATGTCAGGCGAGAAGCGATTTATGGAGGCGTCAAGGGCGCTCGGCTCCACGGTCGTTACCTCGACCTCGGGACGGAGCTGGCCGATGACCGCCGCTATGCCCTCGCGGTAAGCGCGCGGCTCGTTGGCCATCAAGACCCGCGGCCTGCCGTGCCGGCGACGCGCTGAGACTGCGTCCGCCGCGTGGTCTTCGGAATGGTTATCGGGTGGCTTTGACAAGATGTTCGTGTCTCCTCCGATAGTTTCGTGCTCCGAACCGGTCTCCACGGTTATGGACACGAACGACCCTGATTTTAGCAGGTGCTAGCACTGTTGGTATCTAACGGATCTCGACGATACCGTAACGGGCGGCGAACACCAGAGCCTGTAGCCGGGAGTGAACGCCCAGCTTGTTGAGGATGTTCACCATGTGGGTACGTTCTGTCTCTACGGTGATGTGCAGCTTCTCCGCGATGTCCTTGCTGTCCAGCCCCTCGGCGAGGGCCTGAAGCACCTGTTTCTCGCGGGGAGTGAGCTTCTCTATGGCCCTCTTCGCCTCGTACTCCTCCTGGCGCCTGCGGCTGACCAGGCGCAGCATCTCGATAACTTCTGCCGGAGAGAGCAAAGCCTCCCCCGACCTCAGACGGCGCACGGCGTCAACGATCTCGCCTATCGCTGCGGACTTGTGCAGCACGCCGGAGGCGCCGGCCTCGACGGCCTGGGCGAACCGGGACGGCTCCAGGCTGGCGCTCAATACCAAAGTCGTCACGTCGGGACGGGACGATAGCTCCTCGATCAATTCGAACCCATCCCCGTCCGGTAACCCGAGGTCCACTACCGCGACGTCCAGCCCGTCGCTTGCCTTGCGTATGAACGCGTGCGCCTCCGCCAGCGAACCGGCCTGGCCTGTCACGACGAACTCCTTCTCCCGCTCGAACATGAAAGCGAGCGCCTGCCGGAACGAGGCATGGTCCTCGACGAGCAAGATCCGGGTCGAATCCGTTTGCGTGTGATTCTCTATGACAGCCACCCTTCTTTCCCTCACGTCTCGCCGGGAGGGATTATGCCCCCGGCCAGCCACTCTCGCCACAGTGCCTGTGTACCATCTTACCCTAGCTCGAATGAGCTAGAGGGGGTTCGATGGGAAATAGTGCCGCTACTCCTCTACCAGGCGGGAGACGGGTATCAGGAAGCGCACCCGCGCCCCCTTGCCAGGCGCGCTCTCCACGCTGAGCTCCCCGCCGAGCTCGTGCGCCCGCTGCCTCATGGACTGCTGTCCTATCCCGGTCCTGGCGTTCGCCGCGTCGAACCCACGGCCATCGTCTGAGACCTCCACGTAGGCGAGCTCACCTTCGAAGCCCAGCTCTACTCTGACGTGCCTGGCATCGGAGTGGCGGCGGACGTTCGTAAGAGCTTCCTGGACGAGGCGCGTGATCTCCTGGCCCCTTCTATCGGGGAGCCTGACCGGAAAATCGTCATCGATTGCAAGTTCAAGCTCGTACCTCCCACGGGACATCCGCCGGTTCAGATCCACGAGGCTCTCCAGCGAGGTGACCAGCGACCGGGTCAGCGTCTCTTTGAGCCGTAGCTCGAAGATTGCGCCGCGCAATCCCTCCACGGAACGCCTGAGGGCCTCGGCGGTGTCCTCCAGTGCGGGGTTCACCTCGTCCCCTGCGACTACCTGCATCACCTGTACCTCCTGCAGCGCGTAGACGATGTCCTGGAGGGTGCTGTCGTGCAGCTCCCTGGCTATCCGGTTGCGTTCTGCCTCCCGGATCTCCTCCAGCGCGCGCTCCGCCTGTTTGCGCTCCGTCACGTCGTGGGCGACGACGCACATGGCCTTTCCGCCATCGTAGGGCACGGCGCTCACGTTTACCTCGACATCAGCCAGCGAGCCGTCTTTGCGACGGTACTGCCTCTCACCGAGTGAACTCTTCCCGTCCTTCATGATGCGCTCAATATTGAGGTCTACGCTCTCCTGGTCGTGGGCGACTATATCGTAGAGCGTCATCTCCTTCAGCTCCTCGGCCGTGTAGCCCAAAGAGCGGTGGAGGGCGTCGTTTGCCTCGAGCACACGCCTTGACTTCGCGTCTACGAGGAAGATATTCTCCGCTGCCTGCTCGATCACCGTGCGGTAGAGCGCCTCGCTCTGCCTCAGGGCCTCCTCCTGGTGCTTGCGTTCAGTTACGTCGATGAGAATGCCTTGCCAGAACAGAGGTCCGCCCTCAGAGTCCCTGACAAGCATGGCCTCCTCGCGCACCCACAGCACCCGCCCGTCGCGGGCGATCCTGCGGTACTCCACCCTATAAGGCTCGCCCGTCTCGTCCGTGCGGGCGTCCTCTTCGAGCACCCAGCCGCGGTCATCTGGATGAATGGTCTGCGAGCGGAGATTCGGATTTTCGAGATACTCTTCGGGCGAGTAGCCTAGCACGCTCTCGATCTGCGGGCTGACGTAGGCGAGGGCGGCGGTCTCGATGTCCTGCATGTATGTGACGACGGGAAGCTGCTCCACCAGCGTACGGTAGCGGGCCTCGGCCCGTTTGCGCTCGGTAATGTCGCGCAGGACTGCGCAGATGACCTCCATACCGCTATAGGAGATCACGCTGACCCCCACCTCCACCTCGACCACCGAGCCGTCTTTGCGCAGGTACTTTCGCTCGCCCACGAAGCGGGCTCCCTCAGCCAGGGTGCGCCGCACGTTGTCGTCCAGGTCCTGGCGCGAGTGCGCAGCGAGATCGTAGATTTCCATCCCCCTGAGCTCGGTGTCCGAGTAGCCGAGCATCTCCCGCAGGGCGGGGTTCGTCTCGAGGATGCGCCGGGTTCCAGCGTCGAGCAGGTAGATCCCCTCAGCCGACTGCTCGACGACGGCCCTGTAACGTTCCTCGCTCATAAGAAGGGCCTCTTCGGCCTGCTTGCGCTCCGTTATATCTGTGGAGATGCCGCAGATCGCGTAGGGAATCCCTTCGGAGTTCTTTAGGGGTACTTTGACCGAGACGTAAGTGTGTATCCCGTCGTCCTGGGGGACTATTTCCTCCACTTCCAGCGGGACCCCCGAGTGGAGGACTTCTTCGTCGTTGATCCTGAGCTCGTCGGCGACTTCCCTGGGGAAGATCTCGTGGTCGGTCTTGCCCAGTACCTCGTCCGTGGTCACGTGGAATAGCTCCTCGAACCTGCGGTTGACCAGCGAGTATCGTCCTTCTTCGTCCTTGATGTAGATGACAGCGGTGGTGTTGTCCAGGATGGCCTGCAGACGCGCCTCGCTGCGCTTGAGGGCCTCTTCGGCCCGCTTGCGCTCGGTAATGTCGCGGGCTGACGCGAAGATCATGCGCCGATCTTCGTACTCGATGGATCCGACCCCGACCTCCACCGGATACGTCGTGCCGTCCTTACGCCTCATCTCGTTGTCGTCCTGCCCGACGATTCTTCCAGGCTCTCCTCGCAGCGCACGCTCCCAGAGAGTCTCGCCCTCCCTGCGCTCTTCCTCGGAGATCAATCGCGTGGCCACGTCGGCGACCGAGAGCTCGAGAAGCTCCTCACGGGTATAGCCCAGAGCCCGGCACGCCTCTGCATTGCAGTCGACGAAGCGGCCGCGCTCGTCGTGGATGAAGAGGGCGTCCGAGGAGTTCTCGAAGAGGTGTCTGAAGCGCCTTTCGCTCTTCTTGAGAGACTCTTCCGCCCGCTTGCGCTCGGTGACGTCGCGGCTGTTGACGACGACTCCCTTTATTACCGGGTCGTGCAGCAGGTTCTCGCCGATGGCCTCGAGGTGGCGCCAGGTACCATCCCCGTCGAGCACCCTGTACTCCACAGGCGGAAAGGGACCGGGTCTGGAGAGGTTCTCGAAGAACACCTTCAATAGCCTCTCGCGGTCGTCGGGGTGGATCTGCTCGAACGCGCTGGTCCCGACCCTCTCTTCCGTACTGTAGCCGAGCACGCGTTCGACGGCCGGGCTCTCATAGCGGATGGTGCCAGCGGCGTCGATCACCGTGATGATGTCCGAGGCGTTCTGCACCAGTGCACGGAAGCGCTTCTCGCTCTCCCGCACGGCGTCTTCCACCCGCTTGCGCTCCGTCAGGTCGATCACCGAGGTCACCCTGATCCTGCGCCCCGAGTACGGCAGGTGCCTCGGCCTTATCTCTATGGGGAAGGCGGTGCCGTCTTTTTTGAGGCCCTCTGATTCGTATACCCTGTTGTCCTCATCGGAGATACGTCGCCTCACCATCTCCCTGTTCTCCGGCAGCGTGAGCTCGATGGCCTCCTTGCCTATCAGCTCCTCTAGCTCGTACCCGAACATCTCGGTCAGGCTACGGTTGGCGTCGATGATCCTGCCGTTCTCGATCAGGACGATGCCCTCAACGACCTCCTGGGAGAGTAGCTTGAAACGCTCCTCGCTCTGCCTTAGCTCTTCCTGCGTACTCTGGCGCTCCGTCACGTCGTTCTGCACCCCGACGAAGTGGGTGAGCCGGCCCGCCTCGTCGCGCACGGGCGAGACGGAGAGCTCGTTCCAGAACGGCGTTCCGTCTTTCCTGCGGTTCCTTAGGACGACCCTGCTGTAGCGACCTTCTTCAAGTGCCTCGCGCAGTTCGTCAAGCGCCGGCTGGTCGCGGTCGTCCTCGCCCTGCAAAAAGCGGCAG
>DASSJP010000004.1:0-3004 GCA_035691165.1 Rubrobacter sp. | reverse complement strand
TACAGGGGCTCGGCGCCCGTACGCGTTGGCAACGCGGCCGCCGATCAGCTACAGCTCGACATCTACGGAGAGCTGATCGACTCGGTCTACCTGTACAACAAGTACGGCACGCCGATCTACCACGACGCCTGGGAGGACCTCTCGCACGTCGTCGAGTGGGTGTGCGAGCACTGGGACGAGGCCGACGAGGGCATCTGGGAGACGAGGGGAGGCCGGAAGCGCTTCGTCCACTCCAGGTTGATGAGCTGGGTGGCCATAGAGCGAGCCGTGAGGATGGCGCGGCAGCGCGGGTTGCCGGCCAACCTGGCGCGTTGGATCCCCGAGCGCGACCGTATCTACCGCCAGATCATGCGGCAGGGCTGGAACGAGGGCCGCCGGGCGTTCGTACAGCACTACGACACCGGAGTCCTCGACGCCTCCGTTTTGCTCATGCCGCTAGTCAAGTTCATCACCCCGACCGACCCGCGCTGGCTCTCTACCCTCGATGCGATCACAGCCGAACTGGTCTCGGACAGCCTGGTCTATCGTTACAACCCCGCCGCCTCCTCCGACGGCCTGGCCGGCGACGAGGGTACCTTCTCCATATGTTCTTTCTGGTACGTCGAGGCACTGGCCCGCGCAGGAAGGCTCGACGAGGCCAGGCTCATATTCGAGAAGATGCTCTCCTACGCCAACCACCTCGGGCTCTACTCCGAGGAGATCGGCCCGACGGGCGAGCTCCTCGGGAACTTCCCACAGGCCTTCACACACCTGGCTCTGATCAGCGCCGCTTTCAACCTCGACAGGGCGCTGGGAGCCGGGAGAACTACCTAGGGATATGGAGTTATTCGTGTCAGCTGACGAGATGAGGGTTTCGTGAACCGGAGGCAAAGAAGGGAGGCTCCTCAGCATTCCAGCAATCTGGTGCGCGTCGGTATTCTGGCCCTGCCCATCTCCGGCCTGCTAACACTTGGGGGCCTGATTGGTAGATACAATGCGCCCAACCCACGCGTCGATTTCAAGGCAGCCGCGCAGGCCGCCAGTTCAACCAGCTTCTTCGTGAGCCAATTCTTGGGCAACATAGTGGGCCTGGCGCTCTTGATCTTCGGCATCCTCGCCCTGACGACTTACCTGGCAAACACCCGTGCGAGAAGACTGGCCGTGGTCGCGATGATCTTGAGTATCCTCAGTGTCGCGCTGGTCCTGCCAGCATTGGGCGTAACCACCTATGCCCTTCCAGTGCTCGGGCGTGCTTACCTGAACGGCCAGGAAGACGCGAAGGTAATCGCAGACGCCATCTTCGGCAGTCCGATGAGGAATGTGATCTATTTCCCGGCTTTCGCGTTCTATGCAGCCGGTTTCATCCTCTTCGGTGTCGCCATCTGGCGCTCCGAAGTGCTGCGCAAGGGGGCTGCACTCTCCCTGGGTCTCCACGCTCCACTCGTCTCCAGCTTCATCAAGCCGCAACCGAACTGGGGTGTGGTCCTGGGAGCGCTGTTATTCATCCTGGGAGGCGTTTTCATCACCCTGGACGTGTTTCGCGGACCTCCGACCAGAAGGCGTCGACGACCTGATACTCGCCTCACACAATAGTGTCGGCGCTCATCGGAGTTTGTGCCGAGGCGCTTGATAGCGATGCTGGGTAAACGCAGAAACGACGGGCGGTCTAGCTCTTGGGAACACCCGAAGCTAGCAGGCCGCCAGTAATAATAAAGATACGCCGTTTGGGGGATGCTTGTGTTTATGGACTTCAGGATGCCTGTGATGGACGGCATCGCAGTCAAGCCATAAAGAGATAGTCTCCTGAGAACTAGGGTGACTGAAGAAGCCCGATGACGTTGCCGGCCGCGCGCGCCTGAGCCGGCTCGACCTGAGGGTCCTCGACGACTGAGGCCTTGCGCTTTGGCCGCTCGATGCGCCCCGGGACCACACTGGCCGGGACCGTCGGTTCCTCAGGTTCCCGGCACCCACTGATACGGCGGCGGGTAATGAGGTAAGGATCGTGGGCGACGGTACTGTCGCCAGTAGAACCAACTGCGTTGCAATACGGTTGCGGTCAAAAGCCTCCGGACCGAAAACCAGAGGATCCTCGTTTCCCATCATTTGCAGGTATCTCTTGGTGGACGATGACTTGTCGAACGAGCGACCTCTGCCGTGTCGAGGCAGCGTGAGAGTTTGCAAGGTGGTTCCGGAACTTGCAAAGTCACTACAAAGCACGGCAGTTACCTCATTAGGCTCTTCCCAATCGTTCAGGAGATCTACTCGGGTTGCTGCACGGCCAAGCACCAACGGAGCGAGACAACCGTAAATCTGTATGCTCGTCGGAGTTCCGGTATCTGTGCGCCGGACTGCTTCGAACTCGAATAGTCGGAGGTTCGACAAGAAGGCTTCAAAACTAGTCCATTTAGAGGATGAGCACTCACCCGTCGGTCCGATAAGCTACCCTTGCGTTACGGCGCGGAGGGTTCACTCTTTGCTACGGTCTTACTTGATAAGGAGTTGAAGCCGTGAGCGGGAGTCGGACTTTGTTAGCGTGAGGCATTGGCTACCTGATGTCGATGTTCACGCCGGAGGTGTGGACGGCTGCAATTCGAGGAGGACTTGTCAGTTGAACCTGAACACCATCACCGACGTCAGGCGGGTAACCGGAGAAGGGGATGAGGATTTCGAGTGGCGGGAGGGAGACTGCTGGCTGGCCGGCGGTACCTGGCTCTTCTCCGAACGGCAGCCGCATCTGCGTCGACTGCTGGACTTGCATGGACTCCACTGGGAGCCGCTGGTGCTCAGTGAGCAGGGACTCCGGATATCCCCTACATGCACCCCAAGACGCGGCGCATAGGCAAGCGCTACGGTAGCGAGAGGGTGCCCGTCGTGCGGGGCACCGTCATCCTGGTCGAGATGGGTAAGCTTCCCCGCCAGATCCGCAAGCCGAAGGCGCTCTGACTCTGGTTCTGCGGAGAGGAGGAGCCGGACCTTGACCTCCTGTGGCGCTCCTACGTCAGGAGGTTCGACCTGGAGCACGCCA
>DASSJP010000003.1:0-5110 GCA_035691165.1 Rubrobacter sp. | reverse complement strand
CCGCAATTGCAGCCGGGGCTCGTCGCGGTGCAGAGTAAGGGTCCATCGAACGGGGGAGCGGCCAAGCCATCCTTCCGAGCGGACCCGCGCTCTCAATGGCCCGCTCTCCTCCACGATCCAACCTTCTGTCCGCAATACTGTCTCCACGGGTTCTTCGAAACGGTCGGTGTGGAAAGTCCATGTGTCGCTGCCGTCACGGCGCAGGTGCAGGCCGAAGCCGCCTTCTCCAAGCAGGTTCTGGTCTCCGGCGACCAGACGCCGTATCCCGGATTCATCCAGCTCCACCCGTATGTGAGCGTTGGCGATGTGTTGCGGTGAAACCTCCAGATCCGTATCCGGGGTTACCGAAGAGGGACTCTCGTCGGTCCTGACGAGCACCTGAGCGCATTGTCCGCCTTCGAGGCTCAGAGGGAAGATCACACGCTCCACGTGGGCCGCCGCGTCGGGTTGCACCGCCTGAAAATCTATGGGCTCTCCGTCAATGTCGCTCAACCAGCGACCTCCCCAGGCGTCGAAGCTGAGGAATGGCTCCGTCTCGACGATGCCTTCCCAGGGGGCGTCGTCGGGGTTGATGATTACTATCTGCTGCTCGTCGAGAGGCGGGAGGCTACGATGCGCCCAGCGCCGGGTGGCCTCGACGGTGACCTCCTCGCCGGTTATCCTGGCCCGTCCCTGCATAGCCCTGATCGAACCCCAGGCCTCAGGGATCGAGGTGCCCGCGAGAACGTCGTGAAACTCGGTGAACAACAGATCGTCCCAAGCACTGTCGAGCCGGTCGTGGAACTCCCGTCTCTCAGGTTTGTCGTCCACAAAACGCTCTATGAGACGCCCGCACTGATCCAGCAGGTGCTCGCCGCGCTGCTGTTGCTGTTTGATGTCGTGCATCACACTGTAGCAACCCGGGAAGGTGTGCTGCAGCTCTTCGGTTACGAGCGGGAGTCCGTCCCTACTATCTGCGATGGCGTCGAAGAAAGCCTGGGGCGTGCTGAAGCGCAGTTCCGCATCGGGGAAAGCCTCTGAGTTTTCGATGATGTACTCGATATTGGCCTTGGTCGGTCCGCCGCCGTGGTTGCCAACCCCGTAGAAGCACATCGTGTGTCCGAGCCCGGGGTCCGCGGCCTCGATGGAGAGCATGATCTGGCCGTACAGGTCGTCCGAGAACGTCACGTAGGCGGGAGAGATCCGGAACCCGATCACCTCTCCTCCGTTTGCGCCGCGCCAGCGGAAGGTCTGGGATGGTAGCTCGACCTGGTGGGCTCCCGGACGATGGAAGACGTAGCCAACGTATCCGTGGGCCGTGAGCACGTCCGGCATCGTCGCCGGGTGGCCGAAGGAGTCCACGTTGTAGCCTACTTTCGGGCTCACCCCGAAACGGTCCTTGAAATAGCGCTGGCCGTGGAGGATCTGACGGTGGAGGCCCATGACCGTCGGGAGGTTGACGTCGGGTTGGATGTACTGGCCTCCCGTGATGTGCCACTGTTCGTTTTCGACCAGCCGCCGCACTCGCTCGAAGAGCTCAGGGTCGATCCTCTCCACCTGCTCGAAGAGCCAGGACTCACCGCGGGTGAAGACGAACTCGGGGTATTCGTCGCAGCGGTCCGCTGCGGAATGGAACGTGGCCAGCGCCTCGTCCACGCCCGCCTGCCAGGACCACAGCCATACTGGGTCGATGTGGGCGTTTCCTATCATGTGGACTATCACGAAAAGACCGATCCCCCCGTTTTGCCTACGCTTGCTTTTCCTGACCGCCGCCGGACAGAGACGGCCCCTAGCCTTTGATAGCTCCCGAGGTCAGGGCGCGAACGATAAACCGCTGCAGGATGACGAAGGTGGCGATGGCAGGCAGCATTGCCAGTACCCCTCCCGCGGCGACGACCTGGGTCGAGGTCTGGGCGTAGTTGCCCTGGAAATTGAGTATGCCGATCGAGATCGGGAGCAGCGACGGTTTGCTCAGGAGTATGTAAGGCACGATGAACTCCCCCCAGGCGAGGATCGCCGTGAGCACGAACACCGAGGTGAGGCCTGGCAGGATGAGCGGCAGAACGACCCGCAGGAACGCGCCGAAGCGCGTACAACCGTCGACCATCGCCGCCTCGTCCAGAGCTGGAGGGATGCCGTCGAAGAAGCCCTTGAGCATCCAGGTAGCAATCGGCACCAGGATGGCTATGTAGACCATCGACGTGCTCAGGTGCGAGTCGAGCAAATGCAGCCGGGCGAAGTACCTGTACAGCGGTATGATGACGACGAGCGGGGAGATCATCTGCAGGGCGAGCACGCCGATCAGCAACGCGCCGTTGCCACGGAAGTCCAGGCGGGAGAATGCGTAGGCCGCAGGGGCAGCGACCACCATCGCGCCGACGCTACCCGCCACGGAGAGCTTGAGCGAGTTGATCAGGAACACCGAGAACTGCGCCGAGTACAGAACCTCAACGTAGTTATCGAGCGTCGGGGCCTCGGGGATCAGGCGCAGCGACGTAATGTAGACCTCCTGCTGGGTCCTGATCGAGAGCGAGAGCACCCAGAGTAGCGGCCCGCCGAAGAACACCAGGGCGCCGGCGAACACCAGGTAGGTCAGCGCGTCGCCTATTATCCCTTGTGTCCTGCGGCTCCTCACAGCGCACCTTCCGAACGCAGCAACCTCCTGTAAGCGACGGTGAGGGTCAGGCTGATCAAGAGCATGATCACGGCGAGAACGGCCCCGCCAGCCAGGCTGTATTCCCTGAAGATGACGTTGTACGTGTGCAGTGCGAGCACCTCCGTCGCCTGACCTGGCCCCCCGCCAGTTAGTGGCAATATCATGTCGAAGGTGTTGAGGGTGGAGATCGTGATCAGGATGATGTTGATCATGAGTATCGGCCTGAGCTGAGGTATGGTGATGTACCAGAAGGACTGCAGCGTGGATGCGCCATCCACCTCTGCGGCCTCGTAGAGCTCGTCGGGGATCGATTGCAAACCCGCGTACTGCAGGATCATGCTGAAGGCCGTCCCACGCCAGACGTTGGCGATTATGATCGACATCAGGGCCAGGTTGGGGTCGGAGAGCCACGCCTTACCGCCGAGCCCGACGGGGGCGAGCACCAGGTTGGCCAGCCCGTAGCTAGCCTCGTTGAGAATGATGGCCCAAACGATCCCGATGACCACGCCAGGCATGACCCATGCGGAGAGGATGATCGAGCGCATGAACACCATGCCTGGCAGGCGCCGCCTCCTGGCCCTGTTGACGGCCACCGCGATCAGCAGTCCGAGGGCCAGCTGCAAGACGACGCTCGCCAGGACGAAGATCGCCGTTATCCGTAGCACCTTGTACAGGACCGGATCGCTCAGGACGTTCTTGAACGTGTCCAGGGTGTATTCGTAATTCGGCTTCAGCAAGGAGGCGTCAGTGAGGCTGAATCGCAGGACCTCGAACGCAGGATACAGATAGAACAGCGTGACGACCGCAAGCAGCGGGGCCATCCAGAGCGTTGGCCTGTTCTCGCCTATGAGCTCCCGAGGAGCGAAAGCTTTCTTCGTCATGATTTCTACGCCACCGCTACTTCTTCTGCTCCTCGTACGCCGAGAGCGAAGCCTTGTACGCCGTGTCGAGGGCCTCCTCAGGCGTCGCCTCCCCTGTGAGGACCGTGCCGATGGCGACCTGTAGCTCCTCGGACATCGTCGGGTAGACGGGGACGCCCGGCCTGGCCTTACCGTGCTCGAGCATGGTGCGGAAGTCGTCGTAGATCGGCTCGTCGAACTTGTCTATCTCGTCGAAGAGCTTCGGGTTGGTCGGCAACTGCCCTGTGACCTCGTTCATCCCCCCTACGAAAACATCCTTGGTGAACTCCATGCACATCTCGACCTTCTTGGGGTCGTCGGAGAAGGAGCCTATAGTCCACCCGCCGCTTCCCGACGACGGCGTGTCGCTGGCGCTCTTCGTCGGGAGGAGCGACACATCCCACTTCTTGAACTCTTCGGGCGGCAGGGTGTCCTTCAAGGTCGGATACTGGAAGTCGCCGCCCTGGAACATCGCGACCTGCTGCGCCTGGGCCGCCGCCTCGAACTCTGCGTAGTCCTTGATCGTCGCGACCCGCTGGGGCGACGCCCCACTGTCCACGGTCTCTTTGAGGAAGTTGAATTCATTCAGCATATACGTGCGGTTCGGCTCCTCGCCGAAGATCGGCTTGCCCTGTTCATCCACCAGCTCACCACCCTGGCTCCAGAAGTGGGCCAGGTTGTCGAAGGTCGTTCCCTCCCAACGCCCGCCGTTGAACAGATAACCGTCCACCTTCGGGTCTTTCTCTTCGGCGGCCTTCGCTGCCTGTATCAGCTCGTCCCAGGTCCTCGGTGCCTCGGGCACCAGATCCGTCCTCCGGTACAGTATCCGCCCGTCCGTGGCAAACCAGTAGGCGTACATATGCCCGTCGTCACCGATGACGATGTCGCGGACGAAGGGGAACAGACCGTTTATCTCTTCTTTGGTGAAGTACTTGTCTATCGGCTTCAAAGCTCCCTGATCGATGAACTGCGCGACGACGAAGGAGTCCACGTTCGCGCAGTCAGGCGCCCGACCGACCCTGGCCTCTTCGAGCAGGCGGGCCTGTTCCTGGGTTGTTTGATCGTCAGGGACGATCTCAAGCTCCATCTTCCAGTCAGGATGGTCCTCGGCGAACTTGGTGAAGAGCTTCTCGAAGCCGTCGGCCCAACTTGGTGTTGAGGACTGGTGGGTATAGCTGGAGTTAAGCTGTAGCGTCATGGAGTTGGGTGCATCCGCTTTGCCTATGCGATCCAGAGTCAGAACACTGCTGCCGCCGCCGCCCCCGCAACCCACGAGAACTCCAACCACAGCAAGCGTAAGGAATAAACCAGCGTATCGCACCATCCGAAGCTTCATCAGGAACTCCCCCCACACGAACGCCCACGCCCAAAACGCATGTCCGCCTCCATCAACGCCCTTTCCCCTGTCCAGCGTTGCCCGTATTGTTGACATAACAGTAGCCTAACGGTCGGCGCGGATCAAGATCTAAGAAGGGTTTTGGCAAGCGGGCGCAGTCCTCTCGGGGAGAGACAACGTTCCTACCAGACTTGCCGGCGCTATCCGCACCACCGCGGAGTACGCCCGCGCGAAGTCTTC
>DASSJP010000002.1:0-3088 GCA_035691165.1 Rubrobacter sp. | reverse complement strand
TTGCCATCTCCCCGAGCGCCCGGGCGGCAGCCTGGACCAGAGGCACAGCGAGCAGTCCGCCTGTCCCTTCACCAAGACGCATGTCGAGGTCGATCAGCGGTTCCAGCTTCAGATATTCCAGGGAGATGCGCGCTCCCGGTTCGGCGGAGCGGTGGCCTGCGATGACATATCCCACCGAATTCGGGGCGAGGGCACAGCCGACGAGCGCCGCGGAGTTCGAGACGACGCCGTCGAGTACCACGGGCACCCCGTAGACGGCGCCGGTCAGGATCACACCGACGATAGCGGCGTGCTCCAGCCCGCCTATCGCCGCCAGGACCCCGAGAGGGTCGTCAGGATCAGGCACGTGAAGCTCCAGCGCCTCCTCTATGACGCTGACCTTGAGCTTGAAGGTTTCGTCGTCGATACCGGTGCCGCGACCCGTGGTCTCCCCAGGCGGGCGTCCCGTGAAGGTGGAGATCAAACATGCCGCGGGCGTGGTGTTCCCGATGCCCATGTCGCCCGTAACCAGGAGATCCACACCTCCGCTTTCGACGAGCTCCTCGGCCACACCTGCGCCCGCCATGACGGCCCTCGCGGCCTCTTCCCGGCTCATAGCCTGAGTGCGACTGAGGTCTTCGGTCCCACGCCTCACCTTCGCAGCCCGCAGCAGCGGATGCCTCTCCAGCCCGGTGGCGACCCCGACATCGAGCACGCTCACCCTGGCCCCCACCGTCCTGGCGATGGCGTTGACCGCAGCGCTCCCGTCACAGAAGTTTCTCACCATCGCCGCCGTGACAGCCTGTGGCCAAGGCGAGACGCCGCGGTCGAGGACGCCGTGGTCCCCCGCGCAGACCACCACGGCCGGATTCTCCGGGACAGGCGGCGGGCACTCGCCGGCCATCCCCGCGAGCCGCGCACCAAGATCCTCCAACCGCCCAAGGCTGCCAGGCGGCTTGGTGAGCCGGAGGTGTCGCTTCCGGGCTGCCTCCGCGGCGGCCTCGTCGAGGGAAGGTATCTCCTCCGCGAGCTCCCTGACGCGGTCTTCGAAGGCCAAGGCTAGTGATGGTGGCCGTGGTAGTGACCAGGCTCGTCCGGGTGGTAGTGGGGCGTAGCGGGGGCGCCGACCTTCTCTTCGAAGCCAGGCAGGGCGACACGGTGGACGCACACGTCGCAGTTCATGCGGATATCTCCTTCGACTGCCTCAATATAACGTTCGATCAGAAGGTCAGACACACCCGCATCGGGTCCGAAGTATCCAGCGTAGCGCACCTCGATGCCGGGGTGGGCTGAGGCGAACTCCTCGCTCTGGCCGCGGATGCGCTCCTCGAGGACTCCTGTAAACAGGAAGTAGGAGAAGACTACGATGCGTTTCGCGCCGAGCCTGCGGCAGCGATCGAGGCCCTCGGCGACGTTCGGGGGGGTCATGCTCACGTATGCACCCTCGACGATAGGGTAAGGGCGGCCCTCGTAGAACAGGCGGGCTATCTTGGAGAGATCCGAGTTGGCGTCGGGGTCTGAGGAGCCGCGCCCGACGACGAGGACAGCTGTCTCCTCCTTCTCCTCTTCGGTGACGACCGCGGAGATGCGCTCATCCATCAGCCCCAGAAGCTCGGGCCGTATGCCGAGTGCGCGCCCGTAGCTGAAGCTTATCCCGGGGTGGCTCATCTTCTCCCGCACCAGGGTCGCCGGGATGTCGTCCTTGGCGTGTCCTGCGGCAAGCAGCATCAGCGGGACGGCGGCGACGTTCGTAACTCCGCCCCTCGCGAGTCGGTCCACGCACTCCGATATCGGCGGGCGGGAGAGCTCGATAAATCCCCCCTCGACCGTCAGCGACGGGTTTCGCAGGCGCACGAGTTCGACCAGTTCGTGGAACTCTCGCGCTCCGCGTGGATCCCGGCTGCCGTGGCCAACGACCAGGAGCGCGGGTCCTGTGCCATGAGCTCCGTTCATCTCTGAAATTCCCACCGTCTGTCTCACTTCATTCCTCCTCGTAGTAGATAAGAGCGTTCAACGCGGCCGCGGCGACCGCGGACCCACCCTTCGGTCCCCGGTTCGCGAGTGCAGGAAAGCCGCTGTTTATCAGGGCGTCCTTCGACTCTGTGGCCCCGACGAAGCCGACGGGAAGCCCGACCACGAGCGCAGGAGCAACGTCCAGCCCGAGCAGCTCGAAGAGCGCAGTCGGCGCGTTCCCGACGACCCATACGGCCCCTTCACCGATCTCATCGGCGGCGAGCCTGAAGCCGGCTGCCGAGCGCGTGACGCTGAGTCGTTCGGACAACTCTCGGGCGCGAGGGTCCGAGACCAGGCATCGCGTCTCGCGGCCAGTGATACCTGCCGACACCATCCCCACATCGGTAACGACGAGCACGCCTCGCCGCAACGCCGAGATACCATCTTCGAGAGCCGACTCATCGAGGACCAGGGTTTCGGCATATTCAATATCCGCCGAGGCGTGAATAACTCGTTCTGCGACGGCGCGGGAGAGCGGCCCGAGGTGCGAGAGGTCCACCATCTCGCGCAGGATACGGTAGCTCTCGGTCTCTATCGGGTGGACACGTCTCATCCCGTCTCCAGAAGTATCTCTATACATGCCGAGACAGGACAGACCTCGGCGCACTCGGCGCATCCCGAGCAGCGGTCTTCGAGGACGACGAGGGGTACATCGTGGTCTCTGGGAGCAGGATGTATCGCCTTTTCAGGACAGGTCTTTATGCACGCGCCGCATCCGGCACAGGCGTCCGTGACGGCGAAGATGGATCTCACGACATGTATCCCCTCGGGGTGACCATTCGACCGGCCACGACCCTGGTCTGGGAGCTTCCTACGACGACGATGGTCAGCATGTCCACATCTTCAGGACGCAGAGAAGCGAGGTCTGTGAGGACGACCTCCTGCGTCGGGCGGTAGGCATCCTTTACGATGCCGACCGGCGTGTCGGGGGGGCGGTGTCTGAGCAGGATCTCCCTGACCTTCCCGAGTTGCCAGTCGCGTCCCTTCGAGCGCGAGTTGTAGAGTGAGATCACGAAGTCCCCTTCGGCCGCCGCTATGATCCGGTCCTGGATCACCTCCCACGGCGTGAGCAGGTCTGAGAGGCTGACCGAACAGT
>DASSJP010000001.1:0-6651 GCA_035691165.1 Rubrobacter sp. | reverse complement strand
TCGCGTCGGTGCCGCAGGGGATCAGGAGTCCCTGGAGGGACTGGAGTCCATCGGCGCGGAGGAGGCGGCGCGGCTGCTGGCCGGTACAAGGGTCGCGTGCATCGGCCCGATCACCGCCGACACGGCCCGCAAACACGGCCTTCGGGTCGACGTCGAAGCTGAAAAGTACACTATCCCCGGGCTGGTGGAGGCGGTCACACACCTCCTCACCCCGGACCCGATAAGGAAAGGTGATTAGGATGGCGTTCCCGCAGCAGAGGCTGAGAAGAACGAGACGCACGGCAGCTCTGCGCGGCCTGGTACGGGAGACGCGGCTCACGCCGCAGGACTTCGTGTATCCGATCTTCGTGGCTGTGGGTGAGGACGTCAGGAACCCCGTCGCCTCGATGCCCGGTATCTTCCAGCTCTCTATTAACCACGCGGTCGCGGAGGCTGAAAGGGCGTACGACCTCGGAATACCGGCCGTTCTCCTTTTCGGAATTCCGGATCAGAAGGATGAGGCCGCCACGGGAGCCTACGATCCGGAAGGCATCGTCCAGCTCGCCACCCGCGCCATAAAGGACGCGGCGCCTGAGCTTCTCGTGATAACCGACGTGTGCCTTTGCGAGTACATGAGCCACGGCCACTGCGGGGTCGTCGAGAAGGATACGGGCGAGGTCCTGAACGACGTGAGCCTGGAGCTTCTGGCCCGCACCGCCGCATCCCAGGCCGAGGCAGGGGCCGACGTCGTCGCCCCCTCCGACATGATGGATGGACGGGTAGCGGCGATCCGCGCCGAGCTGGACAACGAGGGCTTCGAGTACACCCCAATTATGGCCTACGCGGCCAAGTACGCCTCGGCTTTCTACGGCCCGTTCCGTGAGGCCGCCGAAAGCGCCCCCAGCTTCGGCGACAGGCGCAGCTACCAGATGGACCCTGCCAACGCCCGCGAGGCGCTCGTCGAGACGGAACTGGACATCGAGGAGGGCGCCGACATAGTGATGGTCAAGCCCGCACTGCCTTACCTGGACGTGCTGCGGCGCGTGCGCGAGACGACCGACTTGCCCGTCGCGGCGTACAACGTGAGCGGGGAGTACGCGATGGTCAAGGCCGCTGCCCGGAACGGCTGGCTCGATGAGGAGCGGGCGGTCATCGAAGCGCTGACCGGCATCAAACGCGCCGGGGCCGACATCATAATCAGCTACCACGCCCCCGACGCGGCGAAGTGGCTGTTGGCATAAATGGCCAGCGATGATGTGGGACGGTCCTCTAACCGTCCTGCGTATCACGAGGTACTCGCTCCTGTGGATCACGCGCTCGACTTACGGATCAGGGCCACGACCCAGAGCTATCAAACGTGCTGCAGAGTTCAGGACTTCCTGTTAGACCGCGTACGAGAGGACGATATGTATGGAGGAGCGGCGATGGGAAGACGACCGGGCCAACCAACTTCTGGACGCCGCTCGCGTGGTTCTGGATGCCGCCGGCGGTTGGGAGAGACCTGAAGACGAGCATCAGGACGACCCCGCCAGACTTCTTCGGTTCACCGAACTCTACTTCAGTGAGGGCGTGCGACGTGGAATTTGGCCCTATGTCGATCAAATGAATCGGGGCATAGAGGTCGAAGACCTCGAAGAGCTGCGCCTCGGGGTCTTGGGGCTCTTGAGGGTAATCTTGTGCACCGAGTGAGGCCGCAGTGTTGAAACAACTGGCTCTCCGATGACTATGAAATCCGCTGTAACACCTTCGCCGGTGGAATAATGGAGGCCAATGAAGTTCGGATGAAAGCGCTGCGAACCTGACGAGAGAACGCCGATCTGCCCGTCCGGGGAGAGTATGAGCCCGGCTCGCGAGCGCCAGTCCTAAATGTAGCAGCCCTGGCCCATCCAGCCGACCTGGACGGGCTTGCCTTCCTCGAAGATGACCGGGACCGTCCTGTTGCCGCCCGTGAGCCCGAGCATGCGCTCTCGGGCTTCATGGTCCTTCTCCACGTCGTACTCGATGAAGTCAACCCCGCGCCACTCCAGGTCCTCACGGGCGGCCTCGCTGTAGGGACAGCCGGCCGTTGTGTAGAGTTCTATCGGCATGCCCATGTATCCTCCTTACGCGGCGTACGCCCCCTGATTCTATCTCTCCCCGCCGATCTCATTGTTCCCCCGATGGTTATGGTCTACGATGGGGTCGCGGCCAAGGTCTGCCGTGAGGAGTAGCGCTTGCACGAACTCTCCATAGCGGAGTCTGTGGTCAGGATCGCCAGCCGCCAGGCGGATGGACGGCGGGTTACGAAGGTGCAGATGAAGGTGGGTTATCTGCGCCAGGTCGTCCCTTCGGCACTGGCTTTCGGTTTCGAGCTCCTGGCGGAAGGGACGCCCGTCGAAGGTGCCGAGTTGGAGATGGAGCAGGTCCCGGCGGAAGGAAAGTGCCGTGAGTGTGGGGCGGAGAGCCGGCTCGGTGGCTTTCCTCTGCAGTGTGGAGGATGCGGCAGTTTCGACCTGGAGATCCTCAGTGGGGAAGAGTTGCTGGTTGAGTCACTGGAATTGGAGGAGGCGTAGGGATGCACCGCACGGCGATCAAGAAAGTCGTAATGGAGAACGTTCTGGACGCCAACGACGCGCTCGCCCTTGCGAACAGAGAGATGTTCGACAGGGCCGGGACCTACACGATCAACATGATGAGCTCGCCCGGGGCTGGCAAGACGGCGGTACTGGAGCGTACGCTGGAGCAGATGCGCGGCAAGCTTCGCCTGGGCGTGCTCGAAGGCGACGTGCAGACTACCCTCGACGCCGATAGGCTGGCCCGTTTCCACATCCCCCTCGTACAGGTGAATACCGACCCCGGTTTCGGCGGCGAGTGCCATCTGGACGCCAACATGGTGCGCTCTGGCCTCCACGAGCTGCCGCTCGACGACATAGACATACTCATCATAGAGAACGTGGGGAACCTCGTGTGTCCCGCGGAGTTCAGGGTGGGGGAGGACGTCAGGGTCATGGTCTACTCCGTCACGGAGGGGGAGGAGAAGCCGCTCAAGTACCCGCTCATGTTCCGGTCTGCGGACCTCGTGCTCGTCAACAAGGTTGACCTGCTCGACTATCTGGACTTCGACCTGGAGCAGTTCCTGGGGAACCTCGACGCGGTCAATCCCGGTGTCAGGCGCATCCTCACCAGCGCGAAGACTGGTCAGGGCGTTGATGAGTGGTGCCAGTGGCTCGAACTGCGTCCCTGACATAGGGGTCGTATCCACGTTTACATCCGATTGGAACGCTGGTATCCTGCCTGTTCTACTTGTTAATGGGTGATGGGTAGACGGGAAAAAAGCGGCAAGTCCGGGATTCAGTAAGATGGCTGGATCTCTGGTCATTCCTTAGGGGTAGGGAGTGTACCGCTGGAGCGCTCGACAAAGGGAAGCTCATATGGGGTGTGGGCCTGGCGACATGGTCCGTGCGGCGACAGGGGTGGAGGTTCATTTGTTTGAACTCTTCTGAGGAGCGCTCTTCCTGAAAATCGGCGGTCGTATGGCGCATGGGGAAAGGAGGATTAGCCCGTGACTGAAACTCAGAGCACGGCCAGCGGGGTGGAGGAGGTTCACATACTGTGGATCTCGGAGGGCATGAGTTGCGATGGCGACTCGGTCTCCATCACGGCGGCTACCCTGCCAAGTATTGAGGACGTATTGCTGGGTAACATACCGGGGCTGCCCAAGGTGCATCTGCACAACAAGGTTCTCCATCCCTCCCTCGGTGGAGAAGACTTCCTCCTGCCCTTCAGGCAGGCTGTGGACGACGAGTTGGACGCGCCTTTCGTGCTCGTGATCGAGGGCTCCATCCCCAACGAGAACATCAACGGTGACGGATACTGGACCTCCTTCGGCAACGATCCCGCAACAGGCGAACCCCTGACGCTCAACTGGTGGATCGACCGCCTCGCCCCCAAAGCATTCGCGGTGGTCGCGGCAGGCACCTGCGCGACGTACGGCGGTATCCATGCTATGGCGGGCAACCCGACAGGGTGCATGGGGCTCGCCGACTACCTCGGGTGGAACTTCCGCTCCGTGGCTGGCATCCCGATCGTGAACGTGCCTGGATGCCCCGTGCAGCCCGACAACTTCATGGAAACGGTTACGTGGCTGCTGTATCAGGCGGCGGGACTCTCTCCGATGATACCGCTCGACGAGCAACTCAGGCCGACATGGCTCTTCGGGAAGACCGTCCACGAAGGTTGTGACAGGGCAGGATACTACGAGCAGGGCGACTTCGCACTCGACTACAACTCGCCCAAGTGCCTGGTCAAGGTCGGCTGCTGGGGACCCGTCGTCAACTGCAACGTGGCGAAGAGAGGCTGGATGGACGGTATCGGGGGCTGTCCGAACGTCGGCGGGATCTGCATCGGCTGCACGATGCCTGGCTTCCCTGACAAGTTCATGCCCTTCATGGACGAGCCACCCGGCGGGACGCTCTCGTCTACATTGACCGGAATATACGGGCCTTTGATCCGCAAGCTCCGCAGCATAACCAACGCGACGGTCAACAAAGAGCCCAAGTGGCGCCACAACAAGCGTGAGCTGACGACCGGCTACGACCCGCGGTGGCGGGCGTAGGAAGGGGAGGATAAGTGGCTATCCGAGAGGAAGTTCCGCAGGAATCCAGGAACCTCACGGAGATGTCGTGGGACCCGATCACACGCATCGTCGGGAACCTGGGGATCTATACGAAGATTGACTTCGATAATCGTGAAGTTGTCGAGTGCAAGAGCACGTCTTCCATCTTCCGCGGCTACAGCGTGTTCATGAAGGGCAAGGACCCGCGCGACTCGCACTTCATTACGAGCCGCATCTGCGGCATCTGCGGTGACAACCACGCGACCTGCTCTTGCTACGCCCAGCAGATGGCATACGGCATAAAGCCGCCGCCGCTGGCGGAGTGGATCGTGAACCTGGGCGAGGCCGCCGAGTACATCTTCGACCACTGCATCTTCCAGGATAACCTGGTCTTCGTTGACTTCTGCGAGCAACTGGTCAGCGCGACCAACCCTGGCCTGATGGAGAGGGCGGAACAGACGCCGGCCCCCAACGCCGAGATCCACGGCTTCAGCACCATCGCCGACATCATGCGCTCCTTCAACCCGTTCACGGGTGAGACGTACAAGGAAGCGCTCCAGATGAGCCGTCTCACCCGCGAGATGTTCTGCCTCATGGAGGGGCGTCACGTCCATCCATCCACGCTGTATCCAGGTGGTGTCGGGACCGTTGCGACGCCGCAACTCTTCACGGATTATCTAGTGCGCCTCATGAGGTTCATGGATTGGATCAAGAAGGCCGTCCCGATGAACGACGACGTCTTCGATTTCTTCTACGAGGCGCTTCCCGGCTACGAGGAGGTCGGACGGCGGCGCATACTGCTCGGCTGCTGGGGCGCTTTCAACGACCCCGACGTGTGCGACTACGAGTACCGTCACATGGACGAGTGGGGTAAAGCCATGTTCGTCACGCCCGGCGTCGTCGTAGACGGTGAGTTGGTCACGACGAACCTGGTTGACATAAACCTGGGGATAAGGATCCTGCTAGGTTCCTCCTACTACGAGGACTGGCAGAACGAGGAGACCTTCGTCCCCCGCGACCCGCTCGGCAACCCTGTGGACAAGCGGCACCCTTGGAACCAGACAACACTTCCCAAGCCGCAGAAGAGGGACCTCGAGGGCGGCAACTACAGCTGGGTCATGAGCCCGCGCTGGTACGACCAGCGCACAGGCGACCATCTCGCGCTGGATACAGGCGGTGGGGCGATAGCCAGGCTCTGGGCGACGGCGCTCGCCGGGCTCGTCGACATCGGCTACGTCAAGGCGACGGGTAATAGCGTCGAGATCAACCTCCCCAAGACGGCGGCGATGCCGGAGACACAGTTCGAGTGGAAGGTGCCTGAGTGGTCCAACGCCATAGAGCGGGATCGGGCCAGGATCTACTTCATCGCCTACGCGACCGCCGCCGCCATCCACTTCACTGAGAAGGCTCTGGAGCTCGTGCGCGCCGGTGAGACCAGGGTCTTCCAGGAGTTCGAGGTGCCTGACGAGGCCATCGGCTGCGGCTTCCACGAGGCGGTCCGCGGGGTACTCTCGCACCACCTGGTGATCCGTGACGGCAAGATCGCCAACTACCATCCCTACCCGCCGACCCCGTGGAACGGCTCTCCAACCGACTCCTACGGTACACCAGGCCCGTACGAGGACGCGGTCATGGGAATGCCGATCTTCGAGGAGAACGGTCCTGACGACTTCAAGGGCATAGACATCATGCGCGCCGTGCGCAGCTTCGATCCGTGCCTGCCATGCGGGGTCCACATGTACGTGGGCGACGGAAAGGTCGTCGAACAACGTCACTCCCCCACGTTGGGGCTTGGCGTAGAGTAGAGTCATTAATCAGGCGGGCCTCGCAATACGGGGCCCACCTTCCGAAGAAAGGTCGACATGCTTCTGGACGAAGGGGGACTGCAAGAACGAGTCACCAGGATGGAGACGCTTCTCGGCGAGATCGAAGCTCTCGAAGACCCGGCCGCCAGATCCAAAGCCGCCGAAATGGTTGGGGTCCTCCTCGATCTCTACGGCGAGGGCCTGGCGCGCATGATGGAGGTTGTGGCGGAAGGCGGAGATCGGGAGAAGTCTTTCGAGGCCTTCGCCAGTGAC